>JAXHTJ010000117.1:0-7089 GCA_034190245.1 Halobacteriota archaeon
AAGCGTGGAAGGAAATAAGAGACAATAAGAACTCCAGAGTGAATTGGCAGCTCACAACCGAGGATGCCCGAATAAAGTTATCTTGACTCTATCCGACATTTGAGGGTTGACAAGACAGTAGTTTCAACCCTCAATAATTTCCCGAAGGGGTTTGTTCATTTCGAAGACTCTATTTTGTTCTTTTTAAAAGTTTAAAAGCCTCGAGAAATGTTGGTAGATCGATTGATTCGGTTCTTTCAACAAACTTTGGTGATGATATCATATCCGGTTTTTTCGTCTGTGTATAGGCAGGTTCCACGTATTTTACGCGTCCCCTTTTGTCAATTGGTTTTACAATCTCTTCTTTATTCACCTTTACAGACGCATATGGCTCTCTTCTCTTCTCTTCCTCTTTTGGTTCTGTAGCTATCTTCTTCTCTTCCTCTTTTATCTTTGGAGGGGGCTCAATCTTTTTGGACATGCCAACGCCGACATCTACACGTCTTCTCAAACTCCCGTCTTCTTTTCCCTTCTCGTAATATCTTTTAATCTGCTCTTCAAAGCCATATTCGACTGCTATATCGTTCATCTCATTGTACTTATCCAGGACCCAACCCATCTCAAAATGTTTGTGATACCCAACCTCCTTTCCAAGGTTGTATGCCTTCTTTATCAACTCTTTCTTTTGAGCAGCACTCATCTCTTTGCTCTTCTTTGATGAGAATGGCATATATTTAAACACCTACCGTTCATTTAAGATCAGACCATCAGATCGGCTATCACGATACCTTCATCGGTGAACTTGAATCTCCTCATGTTGCAATCGTGTTTTGTACCGCGCATTTTAATGATTTGGACTGCCCTTGTCATCGATTTTTTCTCTGGGTCGAAGTAATTGTGCAGAAAGATCACACCATGTGAAGCGAAGTGTTCTATGGTGTATGAAGACGGATTTGTCATCTCTGCCAGAAGAATTGTGGTACATCCAAGATTTTTCAAGCTTCTGATGAATCTGCTAACTGATTTCTCCTGCCTTGCCACATCATCCGTCGTAAAACGTATAGCTGAGGCCGAATCAATAACCACCCTCTTCACGTTATAATTTTCCACGTATTCGCGTATCTTCTCATAAACCTTCCTTGGGGAAGGCGCATCACTACCAATCCCTTGAGCACCTAACGCAGTTCTGGGGTCATCATAATAGCCATACTCTTTGCTAGGGCCAAGATCGGAGAAATGAATCTTTTTGAGCTTCATAAGGCCTTGAAAATCGAAGAGATAATTTGACATATCGGAGATGATAGAATCAGATGATTCATTCATGGTGACAAATACCCCTGTCTGCCCTTTTTTCGCTCCTTTAACAAGAAATTGGACGCCAAAAGTAGTTTTTCCACACCCTGGGGGACCACACAACGCATAGACTCGTCCGGGAATAAGGCCACCCTGAATTATTTCATCGAAACCTTTAACGCCAGTAGGTTCCCTTTCCATATCCCCTCCATAAAAAACAACTAAATTCCCTAAATGAACATTCCCTGAATATTCAAGGGAAAAACCAATTATTATTATAATTAATTTAATGCATGGATTCTATTTATACTTTTCTTAGTTACAGGCTAAGAATCCTTTGAACGAGCAAGTATCCCCTTAATCTCCACAAGCTCATCAATCCTATCTTTAATCTCGCTAACCTTCTCCTGTATTTCATCATCGTACTCTTCAGACGACATAGTCAGTTTACCGATCTCCCTCTGGTACGGTCCAAGTCGCTTACTTATGCGTATAAATTCCGATTTATCCAATGTATCCTTGTCTTTAATCTCTTCTTCAAATATCCGCTCAATTTTTGAAGAAATGTGAGATATTTTATCAAAAATCTCATATTTTTGTAGAACAGAAACCAGTCTTTTCAGTATCGTCACAACCATTTTACCATACTCTGTCAGTTCTATGTACTTAACCCTCCCTTCCTTCGTCGAGTTCACCAGATCAAGCCTCTCCAT
This sequence comes from Halobacteriota archaeon, assembly GCA_034190245.1. Lineage (GTDB taxonomy): Archaea > Halobacteriota > Syntropharchaeia > DAOWMC01 > DAOWMC01 > JAXHTJ01. The sequence continues at coordinate 1,986 of JAXHTJ010000117.1, forward strand.
CTCTGAGAGTAGATTGGTTGCATGGGCAAAAGTGGTGTCAACCTCCTTTATTATCGTGGACGTATATGGTTTTTCGATCTCATCTATCGTCAACAATATCTGTACTGGTTTCTTCTGTAATAGTAGATTCTCGATTTCGTTTGGCATCTCATCAATAGTATCTTTAGCGAATGTCTTAAATATCTTTGCTGTCAGTCGTATAAATGGTGGCTGAGTGAATGGGATTGAGAGGAAGGTAGATATTCCGCTGAAATATTTAGATTACCTCGGAAGAGCGAGAGTTGGTGTGGTTGGAGGTGGAATCCTCATTAAAATGCTACAGAAATGGGGTTTTAAGGAGATTGTTGTATTGGAGCGAAATGTGCAAGAAGAGCAACTATATATGGATCCTTTTTACCATGAATCCGATCTCGGATCGTTCCCAACTTACCAAACTCTTCTGAAAAGCGAGGTTACTTCCTACCCACTTCCGGATTCTATACAGGGTATTAAATCTAAGTTGAAAGGAATTGATATTGTTATAGGCTGCTATGAACAGGAGAAGGCTGCATTAGCTTCCGAGGAGTTGGGTGCTCCATTTATAACCAGCGGTATTGTTTGTACGGTTTTACCAGAAGGGATTAAATTCAGTGAACTATTGATACCGGAATTAAAGACGAATATCTCCTTAACAACTGTTATTAGGGCAGTTCAATCATTAGAGTCTGTAAAAGTGATATCCGGATTTGGTGAACCTGTATTTGCACCTTATGGAATAGAGATAGATATGATCAATCATCAGTTAAAAAAAATAAGATTGGACGTTAATAAAAAATGAGAACTAAGAGATAAGCCTTCAGGCTTATCTCTTCACCTACCCTTTCTTCTTTGCATTACAAAAACTAGTCCAATTATCATCGCTGCGGGGATAGCAACGGTTGGAAATTCTGGAATTTCTTCTGGTGGTTCGGGGGTTTGGTAAGTAACATCGTGTGAGGGGGGGACAAAAACAACTGCATTATCACCGGAGTCAGTACCGACTGCATCGAAGTGGACTTTCACTTGTGCACCTATCAGAGTGATATTTATCGGTACAACCATAGAATTATAAGAGTTTAAAACCCCGCCTAGGATACCAATCTCGGTGACATTAAACCAAACATCGCTATTCTCCAGGAATATACCATGTGGCGGATAGTTAAAACCGGCCACTTTGGGTTGGTTCTGCTGATCTGTCACGAGTGTCCAGTCAGTCAGTTCTGTACCATTTACCTTAATGGTCATGTTACCCTCTGGCTTTCTGTCTACCGCAACTATCAGATACAGGTGGTATAAGTCCTCATGTTTATGCCTATTTGTCACATTAAGATTAAAATCTGTTGCACTTGTCACACTACTATCAACCAACCAAGAGTCTGAATGGTTCTCCACATAGACCCCGCCAATAGCCTCCAGCCATAAATGGCCCTGTACCCCTCCTGCCAAGGCACTAGTGGGTCCAACAAGTAGCAAAGATGTACAGAGCATCAGTGATATATAATAACATAACTTTTTAATTTGCATCATATTTTTCATGCCATTCACCTCATATGTATCTCGTACTTAGATCTATATTATTCCGATTTTAAATTTTGAAAATACTTACTCACGACAATAACTTTTTTAGTTTTCATCGGTTACTTTTTTCTTCTTTGCATTACAAAAACTAGTCCAATTATCATCGCTGCGGGGATTGCAACAGTTGGAAATTCTGGAATTTCTTCTGGTGGTTCATCTGTTGGTGGTGTTGATGGATCAGGTGAGGGTGATACCTCTGGATCACATGATGGATCGGGTGAGGGTGATACCTCTGGATCACATGATGGATCGGGTGAGGGTGATACCTCTGGATCACATGATGGATCGGGTGAAGATGTTGAAAGACTGATTCCGCCACCTCCTCCTCCAAAATAGACCCTTCTCGTACCAGCAGAACTAGAAACCGTAGTATTTTTGTCTGAGTCATCTGAATCACCTGATTCGCCTGCTCCACCGTCATCTTCATCCTCCTCATCAGAGTCGCCGCCGCCAAATAAACCTTCGACCTGGGCTTCTGTGCTTATCCCTTCTGAACCCTCCATAACACCGATATCATTTGTTGGAAGAGATATCAATATTATTGCGAGCAAAAACAACAATACAAGACTCACTGTAATGATTTTACGATTTAATTTCATTTATTCACCTCTTAATCAGCGCCATGAAATATCTTTCGATATCATCATGGCACCAATATAATATAATGTTATTTTATAGTATATAAATATATCCTTTTATCACATAAAATTAATGAGTCTAAAATATTTCCTTCGCAATTTTAGTAGTTGAGTGTCATCGCTTGAACAAAGTTCCCCTGGCGTTATATTTTCATTCGAAACATTAAAGAAATACGAATGTTAACTATCAACGTGGCTTTCATTTTTAGATGGAAGATCATTAAAAGCTTGATGGATGGAAGTCGATAGTCTTATATATGAAAAAAAGCTGAGAATATAGATCTCATTTGAAATGAACGATCAAAATCAACGAGTGATACTATATGACAGTAAGAAAAAAGATGGTTGAACGTGTGAAGGAACTGATGAACAAACCAGAGACGATCAGGGATATCGGCATCGTCGCTCACATAGATCATGGAAAGACGACTTTAACGGATAACCTCCTGGCTGGAGCCGGTATGATATCAAAAGAACTTGCAGGAAGACAGCTCTTCATGGACTTCGATGAACAGGAGCAGGCCAGAGGGATCACGATAAATTCGGCAAATGTTTCTATGGTTCACGAGTTTGAGGGTGGTGAATATCTAATAAACTTAATAGACACCCCGGGGCATGTTGACTTCGGAGGAGATGTCACAAGGGCTATGAGGGCAGTTGATGGTGCAATAGTGGTAGTAGATGCTGTAGAAGGGACGATGCCACAGACGGAGACCGTATTGAGGCAAGCATTAAAGGAGAATGTTAAACCCGTACTCTTCGTAAATAAGGTGGATCGTCTGATAAACGAACTTAAGATCGACAAGCAAGAGATGCAGATACGCCTGGGACGCGTAATAGACCATGTGAACAAGCTCGTTAAAGGAATGAATGAAGAGAAGTATAAAGAATGGAGATTGGATGCTTCGGATGGTGTGGTAGCATTTGGATCTGCCCTATACAACTGGGCCATTAGTGTACCTTATATGAGTAAGAGTGGACTTGGCTTTAACGATGTGTATGATTATTGTAAAAGAGAGGCTCAAAAAGAACTCGCTGAGAAATGTCCGCTTCATGAAGTTGTCTTAGATATGGTTATAAAACACCTTCCAAACCCGTTAGAGGCCCAAAAGGAGAGGGTTGGTGTCATCTGGCATGGTGATAAAGAGAGTGAAGTTGGAATATCAATGGAAAAGTGTGATCCTGAAGGACCTGTTGCCTTTATGGTCACCGACATCTCCACAGATCCACATGCTGGAGAAGTTGCTACTGGAAGATTATTCAGTGGGACACTGAGCAGGGGGCAAGAGCTGAAGATCTCCGGAATGCCAAAATCAAACAGAATTCAGCAGGTCGGCGTCTTCATGGGTGCAGACAGGATAGAAGTTGATAATATCCCCTCAGGCAATATTGCCGCTGTTACAGGGCTTCGGGATGCTTTTGTGGGGTCAACCGTATCCTCTCTTGACATCGCACCTTTTGAAGACATCAAGCATGTGAGTGAGCCTGTTGTCACGGTCGCTGTCGAGGGAAAATCGATGAAAGATCTGCCAAAGCTCATCGAGGTGCTCAGGCAATACTCAAAGGAGGACCCCACCCTATGTGTTGAGATCAATGAAGAGACCGGGGAGCATCTCGTATCTGGAATGGGAGAGTTGCATCTGGAGATCGTAACATATAGAATCGAGCACGACAAAAACATACCGATACTCACCTCACCACCGATCGTTGTTTACCGGGAAGCCGTACAGACCCATGCTGGCCCTGTCGAGGGAAAATCTCCAAATAGACATAACCGATTTTATATCGAGGTCGAACCACTGGATCAGAGTGTCGTCGACCTCATCAAATCAGGCGATGTTTCCATGCATATGCCCGAGCTCGAGAGAAGAAATATGTTCATAGAAGCTGGTATGGACAAAGAGGAGGCAAAAAAGATCAAGGAGATCCATGAGGCAAATATTATCGTTGATATGACAAAAGGTATACAATACTTGAACGAGACGATGGAATTGATACTTGAAGGTTTCAGAGAAGCGACCTCACATGGCCCACTTGCAAAAGAGAGGTGCCAGAGCATAAAAGTCAAATTGATGGACGTCAAGCTTCACGAGGATGCCATTCACAGAGGTCCTGCTCAGGTGATTCCAGCAGTTCGCCATGCCCTCCATGCGGCTATTCTTATGGCAAACCCGACATTTCTTGAGCCTATACAGTACGTATTCATACAGGTCCCACAGCTTCAGATGGGAAACGCTACCAAGGAGATCCAGGGAAGGAGGGGTCAGATACTCGATATGGGTGCTGAAGGAGATATGAGCATAATAAAATCAAAAGCTCCTGTGGCAGAGTTATTTGGCTTCGCCGGTGATCTTAGATCTGCAACTGAAGGTAGAGCGATATGGAGTACAGAGCATGCTGGTTTTGAGCCAATCCCTCAGAACTTACTCAATGATACCGTAATGCAGGTCAGGGTTAGAAAGGGACTGAAGAAGGAGATGCCTAAGCCCAGTGATCACGTTTAACAACAACCTTTTAAAAAAAGGTTGGCCAATAACCTTTTATCAAAAGCTTAAACAAAAATGTCCGATCTCCTGAGTAAAACCAACAAGATCTTGTCAAATTGCGCCGAGGGCACCACCCATTCCCGCTTCGCTCAAATGGGTGGCATGCTCGCCTCCCTTCGTTCGGCTAGGCCCTCGGCGCATTACTATGTCTACTGCGTTCCATACTCGTCCAACCACCAGTCATAGACTGGTGGAATTCTTACTTTCAAATATAGTCCTTTGCCTCTTCGAGATCTCTGTCAGTTTCCATATTCCACCAATATTGACAGCCCGAAGTTTTCCCACCTCCAGTAAAATATCTTCGATCGAGCTACTGCTCAACAG
>JAXHTJ010000012.1:0-31737 GCA_034190245.1 Halobacteriota archaeon
GGGAATCAAACCGGAAGCTTGGCTTCAAAGACTACCAGATGCAGAATAAAAAGGCTATCGAACGATTTATTCAGCTTGTATTTACTGTATGGACTGCTCTACTATCGATAGAGCTTGAAAAAAAGACAGGACAAAGAGGTACAAACGTCAAAATCTTAGGTGAAGAAGTGGATCGAATAAGGACGTTTGGCATCATTGATATGATAAAAGATGTTCCGGACTACTTCAATCTTCCCTATCATGAGGGGATGCTTTTAGATAAGCTTCGAAGAATGGGTTTAAAACTTAGAAAGTGGAGTCAATTCCAGAGATTGCGCCCGCATTTGATATAATCATATTTAACCCAGATAACCCAACTAATGATCTGGCCGATAAATATAAAAAAATACTCTGCTTCCTATCTCACTGAAAATGAAACTGAAAATATCCCGCCAATCATTATCCTTCACTGCGATAATGATGGTATCGTTCCAAGTGAATACTAATGTGATAATGTCAAGATACCCAAAATAAGCGAATGTCTTTTGGTTGATCGGAACAATCTACTTTCATGATCTTAAACTACACCAGAAATAAACATACAACAGTCCAGGATATAAATAGCGAAGAGGTGTTGGTCAGATCCATTGTGGATGATACTTACTTTGGAGCTGAAGTGGAGATGGTGGTTCGAAAGGCAGGGCTGAAGATCGTTTCTATTGATGGAAAGATAAAAAGATCATTCGATGAAAAGTGCGAAGAGGCAGTTTCACTATTGCAAAAGGCCGTTGGCCTACATATAGGGTCAGGAATTACAAAGACGCTGACAGATCTGATCGGAGGTGCAAAAGGATGTCCAAGGCTAGCAGATCTTATTTTAGAGTGTTGCGATGACATAATCTTAAGATTCACAGTTGATCAGCTTGGCATGGTTCTTTCGAGGGTTGATAGAGTGCCTGATGCTGTAAATAAGACATTTTTGAAGGCAAACCCGAGACTAAAAAATAGTTGTATCATATTTGCAGAGGACTGATGGGTGATCTAATATGAGTGGTGAGATTTTAACATTCAGCAGAAGTAAGGTTGTCGGAGTTGAGAGGCGCGATAAAAAGACATTTTTGGCTCATGGTGCTCTTGATGACAACATCTATTCAATGGAGATTGATCTTGAGGTGAAGTTACCCGATTTTGAGATTACCAAGATCGAAGGGGTAATGAAGCGCGTTACAACCGAAGGATGTGAAAAGGCGATTCCAAAGCTCCAAGAAGCAATTGGGATGAGGATAGGTGAAGATGAATTCGCACGGAAGGTGAGAAGAATAATTGGAAGAGGGGGTTGTAGCCATTTTGCCAATCTGATACTGGAGTGCTCCGATGCGATAGTCTGGAACGCTGCGTATGGTGATTGGGATAAAGCCCAGAAGAAGGGGATGAGCAAGGCCGATTTTAAAGAGCAGATGTTAGGGCGCGTTCCAATGCTTAAGAATAGCTGCATGGCTCACACCCAGAGGGATTGAATTGATCGTTGATCTTCACGTGCATACAAAGCCGCTATCACCTTGTAGCGACCTGGATCCTGTGGATTCAATTAAGGAAGCAAAAAAAATTGGCCTTAACGGAATCTGTTTCACGGAACACAATAGGTTATGGGATGAAGGCGATCTGAAGAAACTAAAAAGTGAATATGACTTTCCGATATTTAGAGGGATGGAGGTGGACACCACCGGTGGGCATGTTCTTGTATTTGGTCTCGAAAAGAATATCGAAGGTGTAATACCTACAGAAGAGCTGAGAAAGGATGTAATAGAGGCAGGGGGCGTAATGATTGCAGCCCATCCATTTCGTGGTTTTCTATTGTTCGGTTTTTCTAACCTCTCGCTGAACTTAGATGAGGCATGTGAGCGAGATATCTTCAAACTGGTGGACGCAATCGAGATATACAGCGGAAAACTGACGGATAAAGAGAATAACTTCGCAAAGAGGGTCTCCAAAAGGTTAAACCTACATGGCACTGGAGGTAGCGATGCCCATTCACTCTCGGAGGTGGGAAAGTGTGTCACAATCTTTGAAAATGACGTTTATGACGAGGAAGATCTTAAAAATGAGCTAAAAGAAGGCAGATTTGAAGGGGGTTATCTTCGTAAATGATTAACGTTGGTCTGACGGGTGGAATAGCAACTGGAAAGAGCTTGGTCTCTAACTTTTTTAAAGAGCTTGGGGCATACATCATCGATTACGACGTGGTCAGCCACGAAGTGATAGAACCGCAAAGGAGAGCATGGAAAAAGATCGTTGACCATTTCGGAGAAGGGATTCTAGATGAAGATCTTACAATCGATCGTGAAAAACTCGGTGAGATCGTATTTAATGCCTCTGAAGAGAGGAAAAAACTAGAAAGTATAGTCCATCCGGAGATCTTTATTGAGACAGGGAGACAGGTGAGAGCAATAAAGAATGCTGATCATAAAGCCGTTATCATTCAAGATATTCCTCTTCTATTTGAGGTCAATCTGGAGAAGACGGTTGACAAGATAATCGTCGTTTATACAAGTGAAGAGACTCAGATAAGAAGGCTTATTGAGAGGGACAAATACGATGAAGATCACGCAAAGAAGAGGATATCATCACAGATGTCACTCGACGAAAAAGCTAAACTTGCAGATTATGTTATAGGAAATGATGGCTCGATTGATGAGACGAAAAAGCAGGTGGAGGATGTATTTAAAGCTTTAAGGGGGAATGAAGATGGCTGAATGGGAAGAGTTAACGAGAAGGCTGGAACTTCTATTGAGATTGAAGACATTTCCAGTTGCTTTTAAGCTTTTGGAAGATGTTGAAGAGCTGGAGAAGAATAAGTGGGTTCGGCGATTGAATAGGAGAGCCTCGCTGTGCCAGCTTATAACGATAGTCCGTACATTTGACTGGACGATCGGTGCTAAAGCAGATGAGCTCACGCCCATGTGCTCAAGCATAATTGGACTCTCCGATGCGCCGAGATGGGTCAAAGATGGGTCATTTCGTAGAGTCGTCTGGACCAAGACAAAAGAGGATGCAAAGAGATGCGAGGACTCAATTCCAAGAATTCCAACCGGAAAGTACGAAGCGGTAATCCTGGCTCCTCTGGTTTACAATCCTTTCGACCCGGATATCGTATTGATCTATGCCAACCCCGCCCAGATGATACTTTTAATAAATTCTATCCAGTTTGAGGGTTACGAAAGGCTACAATTCTTCTGTTCCGGAGAGAGTTCATGCTCAGATGTGATCGCCCAGTGTTATCTCTCAAAAAAACCATCTCTTTCGATACCATGCTATGGAGAGCGCAGATACGGTCATGCTCAGGACGATGAACTTGTGATGGCGCTACCAAAAGAGACGATCGAAAAAGTGGTTTTAAACCTCGAAGAGTTGTATAAAAGGGGAATCAGATATCCCATATCTTACTATGGAGCCGAGATGGATCCAAGTAAAGGATTACTTAAAGGGTACGCAAGCAAAATCTGATATTTTAGCCTCAAATATCGGCCCGTAATGAGGCTTAACTCACAATATCGTGGCCATAATATTGGATAATTATTACATACTTATTATATATATGTGCAACGTAAATATCATATGGCCAAATAAATGATATTAATTGCTACACAATGGGGGGAAAACATGACAAAGCATAAAAAGATTTTAAATCATATCACCGTAAAATCTTTAATAGAGGGCAAGAGGGATTATCAAAGACACCTTAAAGTACAAAGAAGAGCAGAACGGCATCTCTGGATTTTGATGTTACTTGCGCTGTTTACGCTGATTATGGTGATTCCAACGGCATCGGCTTTGAGTGCCAGTAAAGTTGAATTTGAAAATGCGCCTCTGGCACCAGGAGAGACTACAGAACTGTGGATTGTCGTTAAAAATGATGGTTCGGATACGCTACAGAATGTTGTTCTAACACTGCAGCAGTCTGCTGAGACTCAATCGATCATTGGGATTTTAGACGGATCTGTGGGGCTTGGAATTTTAAGTCCTCGAGAAAGTGGAAAGGCTCGTTTTACAATTTATGCTGCACCTGATGCAGATGATGGAATTTATAATTTTGATATCAATGTTAAGTACAGTACAAGCACTTCTAACCAGACTACAACCTTCACAACACCAACCACCCTGACCACCTTCACCGTGCAGGTTTTAGGGGAACCACCATATCTTGTTATATCTGAAACATCTGATAACGTTATCGCACCTGGAACAACAAAAGAGGTATCTATTACTGTAAAAAATGTTGGAATTGAGACAGCAGATGATGTATTTCTGGAGATAAATCCGATTCCCGAAACCGAGGAGAGTGGTACAACTACAAGTTCGGATCTGGGTAGCCTGAGCGACCTTTTAGGAAGCAGTATTTCAACCTCTATCCCGGGAATGCCATCTTTAATGGGGAGTGGTGAAGAGAACCCACCACCATTCGTAGTAACAGGCTCAGGTACAAGATTCTTCGTCGGTGACCTGAAACCCGGCGAGAGTGGGGAGATCAGTTTTAAAATATCAGCAGATTCAGAGGCGAAGAAAGGTGTTTACAATCTACCTGTCACCCTCAATAGACGAAACGGTCGCTCGACTTCGGAGTATGTGGGTGTAATCGTCTCATCAAAGGCCGAACTGAATATACCGGATATAAGAACAGACCCTAAGGAAGTTGTGCCTGGAAAATCGGCAATTCTTAGTGTAACTGTTGAAAATACTGGAAAAAATGATGCAAAGTCAGTACGTGTTGCACTGATGAAGAACGAGTATATACTGGAAACGACGAGTAATTACGTTGGAACGGTGTCACCGGATGAAGATGATACTACGATCTTTGAGATAGTTGTTGTAGATGGTGCACCAGAGATAATACCAGTCACATTCCAAATAAGTTATCAAGATGAGACGGGGCATTACTCCTTCGTTGAAAAGGGAGACATCAACGTAGAACCAAGTCCTACTGAAGAAGTTAAAAGTGAAAGTGGCTCTAGTTTTCCAATATTAGGGACGGTCTCTGTTATACTGTTGATGTCGGTTATGATCTTTTATTTCAGCAAAAAGAAAGGTCTTGACCAGTTCATGGAGGATTAAATTTAGAGCATATAAAGTGGGTCTAAGTGGGTAACAATGTATTTCATCGCATACAAAAGCATACTTAGACGGAAGTCTAGGACAATCCTCGCAGCCTTAGGAGTTACAATGGGGATAATGCTTGTCATCGTTATGGTATCATTTTCACAATCATCTGATGCGATGATGGAAGAGTTCAGAAAGAGCATGTCCGGAGATATACAGGTAACTCAGAAGAGCAGTAATGGAGGGGGTGGGTTTGGTGCATTTGATCTGTCAAGTAGCGTGCTTGATAAAGAGATAATCGATAGAATCGAAGGTGTCTACGGTGTAAATGGTGCTGCACCCAGAGTTTACGAGTTTGTTAAAGTAGATGGTGTTGATATCGTTCCGGCAGGCATGGAGTCAATGCCAGGTGATTTTCAGGAGATGATGAGTGGAACGTATCTAATTGGTGTCGACCCAAAAAAAGAGAGGGATATTGATGGTTATATGACCAACGTCGTCAAAGGGACAATGATCAGGAAGAATGCCTATGGGGTTTGCATGATCGGAGTTGGCCTCGAAGAGAAATCCGGGAGAAGTATCGGTGATAGAATAGTTCTGACATTTGATAAAGATAAAAATGGAATCATAGAGAGCGCAGATAAATTCGATTTTGATATTATAGGTGTGTATGATGCTGATTCACAGATAAGAAATGACAACATCGTCATAAGCATGGAAGAAGCTCGAAAGATAAAGGGCTTCACCTCATCTCAGATCTCTATGGTTGCTGTGGATATAATGCCAGAAGAGGAAGATGACGCAATAAGAAAGATGAGGGTGATATTACCCGATACTGATGTTGGCATAAACAAACAGATGATGAAGACGATAGACGAGTTCTCTGATAGAATGGGATTGATGTTTCTTTTGATGATGGCCTTTTCCGCATCAATCGGATTTATCGGTATCATCAATACGATGATAATGTCTGTTGTCGAGCGAACAAAGGAGATTGGAGTTCTTATGGCAACCGGTTGGCACAAAGTAGATGTAATCAAACTGATCATGATTGAGTCTGTAGTCATCTCAATCATTGGTACTGCTGGCGGGATGGGGCTTGGGATAATAGCGCTAATAGGTATGACGAAGATATTTCCAGGGACCGAGATTATCCTGAATGCACAATTATTTGTTTCGTCTGCAATCTTCGGAATTGTAGTTGGTGTCAGTGGCGGCCTATATCCTGCATGGAGAGCCGCAAGTATGAATCCACTTGAAGCTTTTAGAGATGGTTGAATGATTGAGCTAGAGGATCTAACCAGAATATATAAAATGGGGGATATAGAAGTGGTTGGTGCTGATAAAATCAACCTCCAGATATACGATGGAGAGTTTATCAGCATGATGGGCCCCTCCGGGAGTGGAAAGAGCACACTTTTACATCTGATCGGCGGTCTCGACAGGCCAACGTCAGGGAAAATTTTAATCGATGGCAGGGACCTCTCAAAGCTCAATTATAGTAAATTGTGTGACCTGAGAAGAGATAAGATAGGTTTCATATTCCAGAGCTTCAACCTTCTACCCACACTCAACGCTCTCGAGAACGTCTTCGTGCCCCTGGCTCCGAAAGGCATAACAAAAGAGAAGAGAGAATATGCAAAAGAACTACTGAAATTGGTAGATTTGAAGGATCGTATGTATCACAATCCCAACCAGCTAAGCGGAGGGCAGCAACAGAGGGTTGCAATTGCAAGAGCCTTTATAAACCACCCCAAGATTCTCCTGGCCGACGAGCCTACAGGAAATTTAGATTACAAGAGCGGAAAAGAGGTCATGGAGCTCATGAGAAGGATGAACAAAGAAGAGGGAGTGACGATGATCATAGTTACCCATGATCCTGGTGTCGGTAAAGAGACGGATAAAACGATCCACCTCCGTGATGGGAAAATATTGAAACAATGGAAAAATTCTGAAGATATTCAAAAAACACCCAAATTACAAATCCCCACCACACCAACAATGCCCTGGTAAGGTGTCAAAAGGTAGTATTTATTTCACTCCTCGCTCTTCACCTGTTTCACGAAGCACTTCTCGTGATAGAAAACTCCGCTGCCATCGTGCACAACCTTTATGTAAGTTGCATCTGAACCAAAAACACTTACACCTTTGCCGCATGAAACACATTTTGGTTTTCTTGGGTTTGCCATAGAATCACCTTTTTACTCTCGATCTCGATGATCTTTAATGGCCCTGATAAAACATAAATTTATGCATGGGCGTGTATAATATCTGATGTGGTAGTATCATCTGGTGACTTCATGTCCGAGATTGAAGAGCTTGGTTTTGATATAAATACTCAAAAGAGAGCCAAAGAGTATGGCCTTCACAAGCGGAAATTGTCCCTTGTGATATCTACAATATCTTTTATTGCCATCATTATGATCCTCGAATTTGGGATTACTACGGCTTTGAAGGCGTACGTCTTGCAGTACACATCTGATGAGTGGATGGTAATTGCTCTCTTCATGTTGATTGCATATCTCGCTATCTGGATGATCATGCTGCCGTTGAGCTTTTACGAGGGATTTATACTGGAACATAGATACGACTTATCCACGCAAACGATGAAGTCATGGGTATCCGATCAATTGAAAGGTTTTGCCTTGAGCCTGGTCCTAATTTTGGGTGTTATTGAAGTGATCTATTACCTGTTAAGAGAATTTCCGGATGTCTGGTGGGTCATCGCATCGGTCTTTATGACGGTCTTTTCGATTATAATGGCTTACGTTGCCCCTGTTTTATTGATGCCGATCTTCTTCAAATTTGAGCCGATTGAGGATGATGAGCTCAGAAGAAGGCTCCTCAATCTTACAGAAAAAGCAGATGTAAATGCCGTTGACGTCTTCAGGATGAAAGCCGGGGTCAAGACCAAACGGGCAGTGGGTGCATTAGCCGGGATCGGTAATACCCGCAGGGTCATTCTGAGCGATACACTTCTCGAGAATTACTCAAGCGATGAGATTGAGGGGGTTATCGGTCACGAAATCGGCCACCATGTCTACAAACATATAGGAAAGAGAATCGTCGAAGGAGCCATGTTTATGTTCCTTGGCCTCTTCCTAACGGGCCAACTGCTCATAAGAACCATAGGGTACTTTGGATTCACCGAGATCTCGGATATCGCAGCTCTTCCTTTATTCGGATTGATTCTTGGACTCTTCTTCATGGTGCTCTCGCCGATCGAGAATACGATAAGTAGAAGGGCAGAGGGCCATGCTGATCAGTATGAGCTTGATCTTGTCAAGAAGCCGGATGCGTTTATAAGCAGCATGATCAAGCTATGCGATCAGAACCTGAGAGATGCTGATCCACACCCTCTAATCGAATTTTTATTCTATGATCATCCATCCGGGGTGAAGAGGGTGAAGCGGGCGATCAGGTTCAAGGGGGACACTCCCTAATCCTTATCTCCCTTTTTAGTTGCAACATCTCCACCGAGTCTCAGGTATTTTTGTATGAGATCTGAATATTCTTTGGTGCACGCTGTTAATTCTTTTCTCAGCTCTTTTAGAGACTCCTTTTCATCCTTTGTATCTTCTTCTCCCTCAGATATTTCCGTCAAGAGAGTTCCCATCTCATAACTGTAAGCATACATTATCATGGTAGCTTGCATCAAATTTCCAAGGTTTGTTTGATTTCTCTCCATCGGTTTTACAAGCAGAAGAGCGATGATATCCGCGAACCCAATAACTTCAGAAATTATCAAAAATATGTCCGTATCTCCCCTTATAACATAGAGAATCAAAGGCACTATAATCAGAATAAAACCTAAAATATACATCCCCCAGTTCATCCGATAGATACTTTCATATACCTTCTCAATCTCTTCTTTTACCAGGCTCTCCTGCCAATTTTTCATTATCTTATCGTGTCTATTTTTGATTGCATCCTTGTTCATTTTATCCCACCAGGAGAAAATTGTCCTCAATTATCTTCAATTTTTCACCCCTCCTCTCTCTTTGCCATATCTTTTAATAGTGATCTTCTCTTATTTTCCAAATACCAACCTCCGCCGAGGAGTGCTATTCCTCCGATGATAAAGGCAAGGGATCTTGGTAATAGCTCAAAAATTCTAGTAAAATAGAGATGCATGACCCCCAACACGAAAAAGACCAGGCCGAGATTGACAAAAGAACTTATGTTTTTTCGATACCCGATCAATGTGCTGCCGATCGACAATGTGAAAAATATCAGATAATATGCTACAAATAGTATTGTGGCTACGCCCGGTTCCATGGTAGTATAAGTGCGGCCATATCTTGTTGTTGTGGTGGTGATTAACGTTTCCCCCATGAGGTTCAAAAACAATATACAAGCCCACCCCAAAAAAGCTATTAAAAGGATGTAGAACTCGTGCTTAACCGTCTTTAGCTTATCAAAACCATACACGCTTCCAAAGATTGAGGCAAGTGAGGTGAGTGAGAAGACGAAAAATAATGACAGAAATACAAAATCGTTTGTGACGATATCTCCTAAAATAAATTCACCGGGATCTTCGTTCAAGTTGAAGATGAAGTAGGAAAATAGGATAAAGAACAGACCAACTCCTTGATAAAAAAGTCTAAAATGAGAGTATTTCTCAATTCTTGTGTGCAATTGTCCGGATCCATAAAGGGTGATCCCGAACAGTAGATATAGCATAAAAACTTCAGATCCACCGACCCCTCTCAAACTATTTATATATTCGAACATCCAGAGAACAAAAGTGAAGAAATTCAAACCCAAGATAGGTCTTGAGTTGAAGGCATAACCGAAAGGTAATATCGCTAAAAACCATAAAAGGATTAGCCAATGTTCATTCGCATTAACATGAAATATCTGAGCAGTTAAAAAGATCATTACACCCACAAAGATCGAAGCCAAGAAGATCAATGCGTGCCCCACTCTTGGATGAGATTTTGTATCGTATTCTAACCGCCAACCTGTAAAATATATCGCATAAGTAAGTCCGAAAACAAGTATTAGCCTGATAAATTGGGGAATCTTTTCCCAATTTGAAGCCACGAATAATATTACACCGGCACCTATGAGAATTGCCCCTAATATTGAAATTATAGCAATTAACCTTGAGGGGATATCCTCCTCTCTTTCTGTTGTAATCTTTTCGGATTCCAGGGGGATTTTTCCCAGGCCACTCCTTGACAGGATCTGCTGGGCTTGATCTTCGTTGATAATACCTTCATTTTTCCAATCTCTGACCTCTTCTTCAAGCCAGGATTTCTTCTCTTTTTGATCCATTGTCAACCCCCTATAATCGATATTATCACAATTTAAAGCTTGTTAGCCAAATTTTACGACCTCATCGTTTATCAAAAGCTCTTTAATGACTGAATAACCGTTATAACCAACTTTAACTACTATAGATACATTTCCTTTACCCATATGCCTCTCAATTGGCAGTCCCTCCCCTTCAGGGACAAAAAAACTTTCTATTCCCCATTTAACACGCACTCTGTCTTTATAC
Source organism: Halobacteriota archaeon (assembly GCA_034190245.1). Classification (GTDB taxonomy): domain Archaea; phylum Halobacteriota; class Syntropharchaeia; order DAOWMC01; family DAOWMC01; genus JAXHTJ01. The sequence continues at coordinate 10,580 of JAXHTJ010000012.1, forward strand.
ACACTTGTCACTTCACCTTTCATGAATACCTGATTATTGATCAGAGTAGGTTCTGTATGACTAACCGAATCGATCGTCCAGAATTTCTCTTTTTCTGAAAGAGTTGCATATATGGGTTCTCCACGTGAAAAACCATAATCATAGGAAGTCTCAGTCAAATTAATTTGTGAAATCTCATAATTCAAACGGACATAATCTCCTCTAAAAAGATCCCTTGGGTCAATTGGTTCTGGTATCTCGAGTAAGATCTCCTGTCCAAAACTCAATATGTATAAATGCACACTTAAGAGCGCTATTATCACAACTGCAGGAACCAACATAAGCAACATAAATTCTTTTTTATCCATCCTTTTGAACCTCCATGTTTTTTATTGGCGATCTCCTCTTGTTTTCAAAATACCAGCCTCCTCCTAAGAGTATAGCCCCCCCGATGATAAATGTGAGGGACCTTGGTAACAATTCATAGTATTCTGTAAAGTATAGATTTAAAACCCCCAGAGCAAAAAAGACTGCACCAAGACTGAAAAAAGAGCCAATTTTTTTATGGTAGCCGATCAAAATGCTTCCGATTGATGACACGAAAAATATCAGATTGAATACTGAAAATATTAATACGCTTGCACCAGGGCTCAATTCAGGATATGTACTTGTAGTTGTGATTGTCAATGCATCCTCAAAGATGTTAAACAACCATATAATGATCCACCCAAAAATAGCTATTGAAAGGATATAAAACTCATTTTTAACTCTCTTTAGCTTATCAAGTCTCAAAAAAGTGACCATTATAGATATAAGGGCTGTTATACCAAATAAAACGAATAGAAAACGATTAACCCAATCCATTCCATCAATATCTCCGAAAATTACCCTATTAGGCAAATGTAAGATAATAGAATAGTATGAAATTAAAATAAAGAATAGACCTACCCCCTCGTAGGTAACTCCGAAGCGGCTGTATCTTTCAATTCTGTTATGCAATATTCCCAAACTATAAAGACAGATCCCGAACAATAAATAGAACAAAAATGTCACAAATTCGACTCTGTAGCCTATTATAAGGTCAAAAAAATCATTGAGCCCCATCCAAAGAACAAAAGTAAAGATACTCAAACCCAGGATTGGTTTTGAATCGAAGGCATAAACAAAAGGTACTATCGTTAAGAACCATAGAAGAATCAGCCACTCCTCATTTGCATTAATGTGAAATATCTGTGCGGTTAATAAAATTGTTACACCCACCAAAATTGAAGCCAAAAAGATCAACGCGTGTCCTAATATAGGACGAGATTTTGTATCATATTCCAACCTCCATCCGGTGAAATAGGTTCCAAAAGTTGTGCCAAACAGAAGTATAAGCCTTATAAATCGGGGAATCTTTTCCCAATTTGAAGCAATGAATAGTATTGCACCGGCCCCAACAAGAATTGCCCCCGATATTGAAATAGCTGAGATTGATCTTGAAGAATTGGCCTCTTCTTCTGCCACTTTTATGGGTTCTTTTGAGGTTTTTGAAGGCCCATACCTTGACAGGATCTTTTGAGCCTGATCTTCATTTATAATTCCCTTTGTCTCAAAATTTTTGACATCTTCACTAAGCCAGGCAATATTCTCCTCTTTATCCATTATCAGTCGTTATATTAATCAGTCATATATCTAAAAACTTTTGCACTATTTCATAATTTCCCGGTCTGGCTAAAGTAAAGTCGCCTGGCAAAAATCGATACAGGTCTCGGCGTAGTAATCTGGTAGAATGTGGGTATAGTCATCGTTTCCATCAGTGAATAAATCCACCCCACACCATACCTGAGAGTTTTAAACCATCAACGGTTGCTAAAACCTTTTTCCCAATCTTTTCATCTGAGAAGACCACACACAATGTATCTTCAGTCGCCAGTAACGAAGCGTATTGGTTGACCGGAGTAACTTTTCTGTATTCTGCTACCTCATCCTCAAGCGACTTCGGAATCGGGAAAATAGCTCCTTTGATGTTTTCAATTACTCCTTCTGGTGGTACTGGTGTTGATATAGGTGTTGGCATAGGTGTTGGATTTGGGGTAGGCATGGGAGTAGGCGTGGGGAAAGAGGTTGGCAAACCATCCGGAGGGAATGGTAATTGAGCGTTTACAGGCATTGTAATTATTGAAAACGGTACAATTATAAGCAGCATCAATAAAATTAAACCAATTATCATTTTCATATCAACCACCACCCCTCTACTCAGGTTTTCTTCTTCTTACAAGATATGCTACTGCCAACAATCCTGCGATTGTAAAGATGGCTCCGAATCCTGGTGTTGGTACACTCGAATCGAGAGGATTAGGATCGTTTATGTCCCAGTATCCATCTCCATCTGTATCGACATTATTAGGATTTGTGCCTGCACTTATTTCTTGTTCATCTGTCAAGCCATCTCCATCAGAGTCTTCTGTTGTAGACGAGGGTGCGAGTGTAGAACCGGGCATAAGTACAGGTGTAGCTGTGGGTGTTGAAGTATATACAGAAGGTGTTGGAATGGGTGCCTCCGGTGTGGTTACCCTGATATGCACATTGACCGGAACGCCTGCATATGCCTCTTCCTCTATCTCTGTGAAGGCGTTGTCTATAACAATATAATACCTATCCGTTTCCGGAACTGTGAATGTATATCTCTTCTGCACAACATTCGTTGCAGATCCATCCATATAATAGTAGAAACTTGTCTTCTGTTCATTCATAAATGCCTGATAGTCACCAAAATCCGTCGAATCCATCAAAAACAGATCTACAGGGCTCCCATCTGTTCTTATAGTAACAGTTATCAGGGTTCCTTCGTCAATGATCGCCGAGTAACTCACATAATAGTCTACATCCACCCGTGAAGTCTCATCCCAGAGGATCTCCTGAGCTATAGCAGTACTGGCTGAAAGTATCAAAGTGATGGCCAATACTACCACCGATGTCTTGTTTTTCATAATCCCCTCAATATTCAAACGTATATACGTTTGTACTACTATATTTATGTGATTATATTATATAAATATGTTGGTCTCACTCTTTTAAGAATGGAAAATTTGAATGTCAACGATGCGATTAAGATTAAAATTCTAAAACAATTGAGTGATGAGAAAGTCTACTCTTTTTACCTACTTGCAAAGGCAATAGGGGCTAACAACACAACGGTTAAAACAAATAGCAATTTCCTTCACAAGATCGGTTTAATCCAGATAGATAAAGTTACTATGGAAGAAAGTGCATCTGGAATGCCATCCTATAGGGTAAAAATTACAAAGGACGGATTAAGAGCAATCAGTTGTGCTGGTGAGTAGTAAAAATCATAACAATAAGCATTCGAACTAATTACATCAAAATGGCCTGAATTTTTACGGCATAAATATCGTCTTCCTTGCAGATCACTTTCGAGAATATAGGCACTTTTGTGCACTCCGCAGTGAAGTAATATATTGCGGATAATGTCACAGTCATATTGTAAACAACACTTTTTATCTTATGATAGCGATTTTGATCAATTCCACTCCACCCTGAGATTTACAGTCTCCGCAAGTTTTGAGTTTTTGCGGATAGATCTATAGGTTAGAGTGGATACTCTGAATGGATAGATGGAATTGATGAATTGATTATATCAAGGTTAAAGAAGAATCTGAATAGAAAATTAGGGGTGACCCACAGGAATCGGTTATGAATGGGAGTTGTTAACAAAATCCGAGAAAAAAGGGCGCATTAGCCATCTTTTGATGAAATTGATATATGCTTCTTACTTGTGATTTTCAACTACCCACCGACACGACCCAGAAATCTTCTAGGGGTATTTGTGTTAGACCAGAAGAACCCATCGGTGGGTCCTTAGGGAACCCAAAGAAACTCCACAGAGGAACCCACAAATAAGTCCAGAAAATGAGCCAATTATTGGATATTGTAAGGAACATGGTCTGGTAAATGCTGTGGAGACTCGGATGGGGAAGAGTCTTCGTTACAGGTCCATATTGTGGACTAATTACATCAGAACCACCCTTAAAAGAGCCGTCAGTGGAGAAGCTAGAGACAAGAGAGGGTAAGACCCCCTCTCCCCTGAAGAGCGTAATAAGTCCATGGAAACCCACGAGTTTATTGTAGATGTGCTGAAAGAGTCGGAGTTAAAAGGAAGCTTCGTATAGTTTTGGCTAAGACCATTAAACGAAGAAAGGTACTGCCAAATCAAGCAGAGTTGATAAATCTAATACTGGCTCACGTATCCCGGGGTAAATGATAAACTGGTTATTCGAAGGGTTTGGGAGGGGTGGAGCCCATCCGTTTCAATCCCTTGGATGCGGATCATGCTTTTTTTACATAAACTAAAAGATGTTACTTAATCGATTTTAAATTTTCAAGAGGATCGTACAAAAGATACGTCATCAATCCCAAAGTACTTGCTATGGAATCATACATCTTGTACAATTCCTGCCCTAACTCCGGATCTTCCTCACCCTGCTTCACAAGATTCCGATATATATCACGTTTACTGTGATACTCTTCAACCCTCCAGATAAGCAACTCCAGTGAAGCCCAATTGTTCGACCTTACAAGCTCACTGATAGCTTTTAAAGTCCTCATCACCTCTCCTGAGATGATTAAATTCTGAATCTTTCTATCCTCCTCCTGCAATTCTTCTCTGATCTGCCTCATAAAGACCATACTCTCATTTGTGGCTTTATCTTCCAGGTAATCCAAGAAAACACAGAAAGTGAAGAGTTCGTGAAATGATCGATACATGTGCAGGTCGTCATCCCCAAAATTTTTATCAATAACATCCTAGTCAATATCTACCATGATTGGTGTTTTCATATACATACGATAGAGATCTGCGATTCTATAAATCGTGGGATTGTTCTCCAAGCAGAGGTGGAGTGGCCTTTTTAAAATCCCCTCTAAAAAACTTCAGATTCCGAATAAACCTCGATTCCATCTTCAGTTATTGAATAAGGCTTGATATCTCTGGAGTGTTTGGTACCGCGCATCTTCACCACTTCCAGGACCAATTTGACCTTCTGTGTGTCTTCAGGACGGACATAGCGTAGAGATATAACGCCATCAGCAACGTACTCTATCAGTCCGAACTTCGAGATTATGGGGCTCTGTTTATCGCTCTCGGATGTGAATAGAGCAGTGGCTCCACTCCCTTCAATCAACTTGCAAAGTGAGAACAACTGTCCCCTTCGTTCTGATTCACTCTCAAAGAGTGCCTCCAGGAGCGTTATAGGGTCGATTACAAATCTTTTTGCCTTGAATGATCTTATTAACTCCGGTAACTCGCTTTTTACACGATCTATGGATACTTTGATGTCAGAAGCACTTATATCTAGCAGAATAAGATTCTCTCCGACGTATTTATCGAGTTCAAAGCCATTTTGTCTTGCCATTGATAGAGTCTTATCTTCGCCCTCCTCTAAACTGATATATACCCCAGATTCACCATTTAACAGCCCATTGTGTATATACTGGAGTGCCATGGTAGATTTCCCTGTGCCACAAGACCCGATCACCACGATTATGGAGCATTCTGGAAAACCGCCATTTAACATTTCATCCAATCCAGATATCCCGGTCTTAACTTTTTGGACCATCTATAATCACACCATCTTCCAATGGTTCATTTGGTATTGGTTCCAGATCCCTTTTTAGTATATGAAAATCTTTATCTTCAAATGCTTTTGAATCGACGAGGACTATCAATCTCGATGATGATAGTGCCAACGCATCAGTGAGTGAATTTATGAATTTTATGACGGAATTAAAATTGTTATGGATGCACAGGTATTCCAGCCCCTCAAGAAGCACAATTCCATCTTCTGCCTCCTTGACAAAATTTTTTATAGTCGAATCCAACTTTGTAAGATCGTCTGGAGAGATGCACTTCTCTTCTGAGGTTTCGGCCTTTGTTAGCCATATAATTGGCGTCCTCTCCAACTTGTATTTCGTTCTCACTTTGATGGGGCTCTGCCTTGATATGCATAAACCGTGTCTTCTGTGCTTGACATAATCTATAAATATATCAAAACCTCTGGAATAGTCGTCGTTATCCAGGAAATGACAGAGTCCCCTGTCCAATTCGAACTTCATATCCTCTTTTATCTCTTCTTCCTCTTCCACAGGTTGTATGATAAGGCCCTTCAGCCCTGAAATATCTTTAATTGTGATTATCAAACCCTTTTCTTCCCCCATCTCCTTTAATACAGCTGTTGAGACACTTACAGGGATCTTTGTACCGTCTTTTTTTGCAATTTTAAGTTGGATATCATTTACATCAGTTATTTCGGTCTGCCTGCCCAATATCCTTGATATTGACACCCCTATAATCTCATCTTCGGTGATGCCAAGCAGTCTCTTTGCGCTGGTGTTAGCCGTGACAATATCCCCATTAAGATCAGTGGATATTATCGCAACTGGCGAATCTCTTATCAGATTAGCCAGATATTCATTGTTTAGCTTTAATTCCTGCTCTAACTCTTTTCTCTCTTCGATATCCTTGAATAATAGTTCATTGGATGCTTTTAACTCCTGTGCTAAGGATGAAAGCTCCTCATTTTTCTTTTTCAGCTCATTTCTCGATTCTTTCAGTTTAAGAGCCGACTTTACACGGGTTATCAGCTCAATCTCTTCGAAAGGCTTTTCTATATAATCATGGGCACCAACATCAAATCCTTTCTTCAAGTCTTCCGGTTCGGTCTTGGCTGTGAGCATGATTATGGGGATGTCAGAAGTTACCTTATTACTTGTGAGTAGTTCACAGACCTCATAACCATCAATATCGGGCATCATGATGTCCAGAAGAACCAGATCCGGTTGCTCTGATATCGATTTATCTATTGCTCTCCTCCCATTTTCTGCGGTAATCACATCATAGTCAAAATCCTCGAGTGTTTGTGACACCAATTCTACATTATCAGGAATATCATCCACAACCAATATCTTCATTCAATCACCTATGAACTCTTTAATCTTTTTAATGAGTTCGTCTTCCTCAAGTGGTTTTGTGAGATATCCGTCACACCCTGCATTGAGTACCTTCTCTCTATCGCCCTTCATAGCGTATGCTGTTAAAGCAACAATTGGAATGTCTTTGATATTTGGATCTGATTTAATAATCTTCGTTGCCTCCAGCCCATCCATATCTGGTAGTCCGATATCCATAAGCACAAGATCAACATCATCTTCTCCTACCAGACGTATGCCTTCTTCTGCGGAATTAGCACCGGTTACAATGTAACCCTCGTCCTCGAGGATCTCGGTGACGAGATCTAGATTATCCGGATTGTCCTCAACCACCAGTATCGTCTTCATACCACCACCTTCAGTTCTTCCTTATCTTTTTTAGATTCTGCCTTTATCCGCCGTATCGTCCTCGATATTCCATCCAGAACATTCTTCATCTCGGAGCCGTTCTTTTCAAGAACAGAACTGACATGCTTGCCGAGGAATTTCTTCTCATCATCGGATAATTTTTTTGCAGTGAGTACGATAACTGGCACGTCATCAAATCTACCGAGCTTCTTCATCTCTTCGATAAATTTAAAGCCATCCATCTCCGGCATCATAAGGTCCAATAGAATAAGTTGTGGCCTCTTCTTATTCAGTAGCTCTATACCCTCAACGCCATTCTTTGCCGACTTGACATCTATATCGTAATCTTTCAGTGTTTCCGTTATCAGGTCTATTGTATCTTGATTATCCTCTATCAGGAGTACCTCTCTTACAGATTCCATGCTGAGTCTGTTTATCGAATTGACGAGAGAATCCTGATCAACTGGTTTTAAGATGTAATCTTTTGCACCTAGGCGGTAAGCCTTGTTCTTATCATCCAGTATAGATACTATGATTACAGGAATATCAGACGTTTCCGGGTCCGCTTTAAGTCTTGAGATCGCTTCCCAGCCGTTCATATTGGCCATCATAATATCCAGTGTGATCAGAAATGGGTGCAATTTCTTTGCTTTCTCGATCCCATCGGCCCCGCTACTCGCACTTACAACATTGTACCCCTCATCACTCAGATACTGGGAAAGAAGTTCAGATGCATCCCGTTCATCGTCGATGCTAAGTATCGTTAACCTATTCTCATCATCAAAGCTGACCTCTTTGCTTTTTACGGCCTTAATCTCTTTTTGCTCCGGCTCCTTTTTTACCGGTACGGCTTCTTCAATCTCTGTGGGTTCCTCTCTCTTTGCTTCTGGTGGGCTTGTGAAGTTTATCGGTATTGTGACGTTGAATGTCGATCCTACACCATACTTGCTTTCTACACCAATTGTCCCGCCAAGCATCTCGGCAAACCTCTTCGTTATTGAGAGTCCAAGCCCTGTTCCTCCTTCTTTTCTCGTTGAAGATCCATCAATCTGTCTGAATTCATCAAATATGATCTCAAGCTCTTCATCCTTTATACCGACCCCTGTGTCTTCTACACTTATCCGAATTAACCCATTTTTGAGGTCTTTTGTCAGAACCTTTACTTCCCCCTCATTTGTGAATTTAACCGCATTACCAAGCAGATTGGTGATCGTCTGCTTTATCTTAGTTTTATCCGAATATAGGCTGATATTTTCAACTTCTTTGGTTACACTCAGGTCCTTATCAGAAGCAAGAGGGGTGATTGCGTCTATCGTCTCACTTACAACTTCATCTATCCAGAATCTCTCTGGATACACCTCCATCTTACCTGCTTCAATCTTTGAGATGTCTAAAATATCGTTTATCAGCGATAGCAGGTTGTGTGCGTTCCGGTTGACGGCTTGCATATTCTTCAATTGCCTCTCCGGCAGCAGATGACCTGCCTTCTTGATCACCCTGTTAGAAAAACCGATGATGGAATTCATGGGTGTTCTCAGTTCATGAGACATATTTGCCAGAAACTCGGATTTGAGTTGATTTGCCTGCTGGATCTCTTTATTCTTCATGTCGAGTTCATCTGCAAGTTTATGTATATCCTCATAAGCCATCGAGTTCTTTATCGCTATTGCGAGCTGGGAGATTATACCGTCTATATATGGCACCATCTCTTCACTGAAACCGGATGATATACTTGCAAGCTCTATCACGCCCAATAGTTCATTCTGATAGATTATCGGGTAGCTCAAAATGATCTTGGGCATAATATCTCCAATCACAGTTTTTACCACAAAAGCCGTATCCTCAGGGATGTTACCGATATAACATTTTTCTCTTCTCTTGGCCGTTTGACCGACTATGCCTTCACCTATCTTAAATTCTTTATCTTCTAAATCAGTACCTATCCCAAATGTTGCATGAGGCTTTAGCATGTCGCTCTTTTTATCATATATGTATATCGCGCCAACCTGGCAGGCTAAAAAGTGTGAGATACCTTCAAGGCTCAGGGTGAGAAGCTCATCAAGATCGATAGTCGCATTCAGAACCGATATAACATTTGTGAATGCTTTCTGAATATCTTGCTGTATCTGAAGTCTCTCACTCACAGTTAAAAGTTCCTGATAATTGGCCTCAAGCTCCTCATTTTGTGCTTCCATCTCAACATTTAATATCGAAAGCTCGTGTTCACTCTCTTGTAGCTCCCTGTACTTTACCTTAAGCTCGGCTTCCATCTTTTTTCTATCTGTAACATCACGCACAATTATTAGCATATCGGTGATAACGCCTTTTCTTCTCACGATGGAAATACTTGCTTCTAAGAGTAGATCTTCGCCTTCTTTATTTTTGATTGAGCCCTCAATACCGGCTATGTTATCGACCTTACCACTAATAATACCTTTAATTATATCCGAATAATTTGGTAGATCTTCAAAGGCCATCATCCCCCCGCCAATAATCCTTGTTCCTACAAGCTCTTTCTTGCTGAGTCCATACAACTCACAAGCTTTTTTATTGGCATCGATGATGCGTAGCGATTTATCGATGCGCATTATGCCATCGTTTGCATTCTCAATCAGCATCCCATACCTCTTTTCGGACTGAGATAACATCTGATTGACCATCTCTAGCTCAGCTGTTCTTTCTTGAAGGCTCGCTTTGTATGTTAACAGCTTTTCTTCTGCCTTTTTTCTCTCGGTAATATCTCTGATTACGCCCATTACTTCAGCGATTCTACCTTCTCCCCTATTCAGTGTAAGGGTAAGCTCTATAAATATCTCTTCTCCGTCTTTTCGGACAAATCTGCTCTCAATGTTGTGGAGTGATTCACCATTCAACAGCTTCTGGAGCCCCGGTATTACAATCATTTGGGTCTCTTTTGGTATTATTGTCGTGAAGTGCTTTCCAATAAGTTCCTCTGATGAGTAACCACAGATTTTCTCTACTTCCGGGTTTATATAGGCAATGTTACCTCTTTTATCTGAAACAAAAAGGCCATCCCCGATACTTTCGACAACGTTTTTATATCTTTCCTGTGCAGATCTTAGTGCTTCTTCGGCCTTCTTACGCTCGGTGATATCCCTGATTACACCCATAAACTCGGTAATTTTATCTTCTATTTTGTATGGCGTTACGGTGAGTTCTACAAAGACAATCGTGTCGTCTTTTCGCAAAATTCGGATCTCAAATTCACGTATCTGTTCGCCTTTTAAGACCTTGCGAAGTACAGGAAGTACAACACCATGTTCTCTTTTTGGTAATATTTCCGTTAAGTGCTTTCCAATAATCTCCTCTGATTGGCATCCGATGATCCTTTCCGTCTCACGGTTGGTAAAGGTGATAAAACCGGCTTTATCGGTTGCAATAAGGCCATCCCCGATACTTTCGACAACGTTTTTATATCTTTCCTGTGCAGATCCTAGTGCTTCTTCGTATTTTTTCCTCTCTGTAATGTCTCTTAAAATGACCATCTCACCAATCGTTTTTCCACCTTCAATGAAAGGTGAAGCATTGAGTTCATAGGGTATAACCCTTCCATCACTTGCGATCAAGTCGATTTCGTATGGTGCTAATTCATCCCCTCGGATTCTTTTTTGGAGGGCGGACAGGGCGCTAGCTGCGGTTTCTGGAGTGATTACACCTATTTTAAAGATATTCTTCCCGATGTAATCTTCCCTTGAGTAACCGAGTGTTTCCTCAAGCTTCTTATTCACCCTCATAAGCCTCATTTTATAATCTATGACGATTAATGGATCGACTGCGTTCTCGAAGAGTAGCCTGTTCGTCTCTTCAGACTTTTTCAGCTCTTCTTCGGCCTTCTTGCGCTCCGTGATGTCCCTGAGTACGCATAAGAGGCCTTCTATCTTGCCTTTCTTTTTGATAAGCCTGGTATTCACCTCTACAGGAATTTTTTTACCATTTTTACTGGTAATTTCCAATTCCATCAGACTTATTACGGATTCATCCCCGGTGATGATGTTATTGAACATGTTTGTAATTTTCGACATCTCGCTTGCTTCGATGAATCCAAGCTTGAATACGTTCTTACCTATCAGTTCTTCCCGCGAGTATCCAAAGATCTCTTCAATTTTTTGGTTCAGATCGACCAATTTACCGGTTTTGCCTATGTAGATGATCAGATCATTAGCATTCTCGAAGATCTCTCTGAAACTCTCCTCACTCCTTTGTAGCGCTTCTTGCGCATTTTTGCTCTCTGTGATGTCCCTAAGGATCATCAGTGAACCTAATATACCTTTATCGACATTCCCAATAGACGATAGCGATACATTTAAAACTCCACCCTCGACTTGTGGATTCATCTCCTTGAATGGGATCTCCACATCTATCGTGTCATAAGGGCTAGTCTTCAGTTCATCCAGGAGATGATTAACAGATGGAAAAACACTATCAAATTCTCTTCCAACAATATCTTGGACACCTAACATGTTTTTAGCCGATGTATTGATATCAGTTATTCTACCCTTTTTGCCAATGACAATGATTCCATCTTTCATGCTACTTACGGTCTCTCGCATTGTTAAATTGAGTCTTGATTTAAGCATCAAATAAAAGTGAATTAAAACAAAAACGAAGACAGGAATATATCCAAACGGATAGATATCAACACCAAACATGGGAAGGAAATCTACAGCACCAATATATGCAATCAAAAGAGAGATGAACAGCAGCTTTATCCTCTCTCTTTCATTTGCCTCCATCTCCTTTTTCAGGTATACATAATAATGATGGAAGCAAAATAACATTAGACCGATGAAGAATACAAGAAAGGGATAGCTCATCGGACCAAACTGCACATAATCGCCCCAGCCATACTCCTTTATCCCTGCCGCTAGCCAGTCCGTTTTAATGTCCAGCAGATAGAAAATAAGCGCAATAGCGTAATTAATAAGAACTATCTTCTCCTTTCCTTTCTGATTTAATGAAGATACTGTGAGAAGATAGACACTTGGTGCGATAAGGGCTACTCCAAAAAATGTATAATACTTGAAAAAAGATAATGCAAGCTCTTCATTTGCGATTGAGTAAAAGATCCCTATTCCAGAAAGCCAGATGGATGTTATAATTAAAGCAATGAAAAAAGAGATACTTTGAATTGACCTTCTATTTTGAATAAGTGTGATTGCACCTAAAAGTACCAGAGATATAGCAACTGCTAAATTCGGAATTGCGTATGGTGTAGTCTGATAATTTAAAGGGTTAAATAGTTGATCTATCATCTTTTATTCCATCTTGGATAAAATCTCCTCTCCCTTAAATATACGTGATTAAATGAACACTTATATAATTTTTTTGGCCACCATGTTATATTTTATGCCTTATTTTTCTGTAGAAATGAATACGAATAGACCGTCAACCTAACATAAATAATAACTTTATTTGTGGGAAAGTGAATTCAAGATAAACTTCTCAACTTTCTGCTCATCCTTTTTACCGGGAGTGCTCTCCAGGCCAGAAGCTGTATCAACTGCGAATGGATGGACAACTGATATAGCATGAGCAACATTTTCAGGAGTCAAACCGCCAGCTAAAATAATAGGAGTCGTTGTCCTCTCTACAATCTTCGCGCTGATACTCCAGTTGTGGGGAATGCCGCTTCCTCCGACCTTCTGATCGATCTTTGTGTCCAGTAAAATCGCATCCACAATTCCTTTCATATCCGATATCTCATTTACTACTGCTTCTGCATCGGTGGTGTCATCTACGCCAACAGTCTTTATAATCGGGATAGAGGATACCTTCTTCACCTCTCTTATAGCCCCAACTGGAAAGTCGCTGTGAATCTGGAGCACGTCAGGCCTGATCTCTTCCACTTTTTCGATCGCTTCCTCTGATCCATCCGGCATAATCACCAGGACAGAACTTACGAAGATCGGGACTTTAGAAACGAGTCTTTTTGCCTTATCTGAATTGATCTTTCTAGGGGTGTCAACAGGAACATCCACGATAAATCCTAATGCATTCGGTTCGAATGATAAGACCATATCCAGATCCCCTTCACTTGTTATCCCGCAGATTTTTATGAGAGCCATAAATCTATGTAGGGTTTGAGGTATAAAATAATGATTGGGGTTTCATCCAACAGGTTTAAATGATATAGGATATAGACCAATAATCAGGTATTACCCTGAGCAGGGTGGGGATGAAATGAATTGTGACATTAAAGATGAGAGTTTAGCAGAAAAAGGGAGATCACGCATCGATTGGGCTGACCATCAGATGCCCGTGCTCGGCCTTATCAGAGAAAGATTCGAGAAGGAAAGGCCACTCGAAGAGGTCACTATCTCGGCATGCCTCCATGTTACATCTGAGACAGCAAATCTGATCAGGACTTTGAAAGCAGGAGGGGCAAAAATCGCACTCTGTGCGTCCAACCCCCTGAGCACACAGGATGATATTGCAGCATCGCTTGTGGTGGATTATGAGACCTCGGTCTTTGCAATTAATGGAGAGGATAGTGAAACGTACTTTAAGCACATAGATACAGCACTATCATCCAAACCGGATATAACGATAGATGATGGTGCAGATTCTGCCTCCATGATCCACTCCAAGAGAAAGGAGCTGATCGATAAGATCATTGGCGGTACGGAACAGACTACGGCAGGTGTGGCCCGTTTCAGAAATATGGAAGATGATGGTGTACTTGGCTTTCCCATAATCGCTGTGAACGATGCAGACACGAAACACTTCTTCGATAATAGATATGGTACAGGGCAGAGCACGATGGACGGACTGCTGAGAGCAACAAACATCCTGGTCGCAGGCAGGACCTTCGTGGTTGCAGGTTACGGTTGGTGCGGCCGGGGTCTAGCGATGAGAGCCGAGGGGCTTGGTGCAAACGTGATCGTCACCGAGATAGATCCGATAAGAGCAATTGAAGCCGTGATGGATGGGTACAGGGTTATGCCGATGAGAGAGGCTGCAGAAGTTGGTGATATATTTATAACGGTAACGAGCAATACAAGCGTCATAAGAAAGGAGCACTTTGAAGTAATGAAGGACGGTGCGATCGTTGCAAATTCCGGACATTTCAACGTTGAAGTGAACATAAGCGATCTTGAGGAACTATCAGTGAGCAGGGAGAGGATAAAAGAGTTCGTTGACAAGTATACTCTTGCAGGTGGGAAGAGGGTATACCTTCTCGGCGAGGGGCGTCTTCTCAACCTTGTGGCCGCAGAGGGACATCCTGCAAGTGTCATGGATATGGGTTTTGCAGGTCAGGCGTTGTCGGTAGAATACTTGAAGGGTAACGCAAGTAAACTTGAACCAAAGGTTTACTCGATCCCGAGAGAGATAGATAGTGAGATTGCAAGACTGAAATTGGAATCGATGGAAGTGAGTATCGATACCCTGACAGAGGAGCAGTTGAAATATATGAGATCATGGGATCTGGGAACCTGAGGAGAAAAGATAGATATAAAATGAGAGTAAATCTTCTAAAGGTGCTGTAATTTGCGAGTTGTAATCTGCATTGATAGAGACGATGACATAGGGGTTAAGGCCGGGATAAAAACCCCGATAATCGGTAGAGAGAACAACATAAATGCAGCCGTAGAACTCGCATCTAAAGATCCTGAAGAGTCTGATGTCAACACGATATTTGGTGGCATCAAGGCGTATGATGATCTCAAGTCAAGTGGAGAAGAGGTTGAGATTGTAACCATATCTGGCGATACTAATGTCGGGGTCAAATCAGATAGGAGGATCGCAGAAGAGATAGATGAGGTGCTGAGCAAGATAGATGCCACAGGAGCAATCGTCGTTACAGATGGAGCAGAGGATGAATTCATCCTACCGATAATCCAATCGAGAGTTAAGATCGATGCAATGAAAAGGGTCGTCGTGAAACAGAGCCATAACCTGGAGGATACGTATTACAGGATAATACGGATGATAAATGATCCAGAGTTTTCTCGTACGTTCTTTATCCCGATAGGACTGGCCTGTATCGCAATAGTAGTCTCTCTTATTGCAGGTCATCCGGGATGGTCTGCAATTCTGATTACGGGGATCATCGGTCTTTATATGCTTTATAGAGGCTTTAGATTGGACAGAGTATTTGACAACTTCACCGATACATTGAGAGAATCATTCTATGCCGGAAGGATCACATACACTACATACATTACTGCTATCCTTCTCGTAATTGTTGGAACGGTGGTAGGGTTGGCAGATACATGGGCCTTACGAAATCCGGTCCATCCTGGATATTTGAATTTTGTTATGACTTTTATCGCTACTTCAGTCTGGTGGTACGTAGGCGCTTCTATGCTATCCGTAGTCGGAAGGATCATCAATACATACTTGGAAGATGAAAAATCATGGAGGCAATGGGCGTTTCCATTCTTTGCATTCGCATCTGGACTTGTCTTATGGGGTGGTAGTAAATTTGTGCTCTCGATAGATGATACTGGTCCTAATGAAAGTCTCATCTATCTGGTATTTTCAATATCAGGGGCTATTGTTGTATCGCTTATCGGAATTGGTGTTTCAAGCTACGCAAAGAGTAAAATGGTTACGAACGGTTCATAATTTAATAATTTAAGTGGTATTCATGTTCATCGGAGTGGATCATGGCACTACAGCTATTCGGTTTGCGACTTTAAAAGGGTCAACATTCGAGCTACATAGAGGTGTTGCAACGGGTATGAATTCGCAGGAGATTCTTCAGAGCATCGAAGATGGACTTGATATAAAGTTGGATGATGTGAAACTGATCGCTCTTACTTATTCTATGGGTGATGGTTTCTCAAAGATAACGGATCTGAAAAACGTAAAAGAGAGGGGAGTGCGATCTATTAAGGCAGGAAGTCTTATAGGTGGGGGTACAAATGTCTTCGATGTCGTAAGTTCAAACTTGCCAGCAATATTATTACCAGGCATACATTCTGGGATCGGCATCGACCCAAGAATGAAAATTTTTTCTCATGGCGCATCTCCTGAAAAGATCGGCATTGCTTATCATGCACATCTTCAAAATGCTAAGGATCTTATCGTATCCGATATTAGCTCAAACACCGTTACCGTAGGTGTGACCGATAAAAAAATAGTGGGTGCAATTGATGCATGTATCTTTGCACCAGGGATACACCACGGCCCTCTGGATCTGGAAGCAATTCGCAATATTGATGAAGGACTGATGACAGCCAATGAGGCATTCTCCAATTCTGGAGTTCTGAAGATGACTTCGCACTCCAACTTAAAAGAGCTACTACAAGCAAAAAACGAAGAGGCAAGTCTTGCGCTCAGGACACTGTCTCTATTCGCTGCTATGGAGATCTCCGCAATGAGTCTGTTTCTTAGTGATCACGATTCTAAAGATGAAAAGATCTTTCTGGCGGGTTCTTTGAGTGAAATCTCAGAAGTGAGAAGTGAAATTGAAAGACTTTTGGATGTTAAAACAACTTCATTGGGGAAATGGAGCGCTGCCGTGGGGTGTGCCGAGATAGCCAGAGATGTTTACGGCGGTAAAGATGAGATCTTAGGGATAGAGGTCGATTATAATTAAAATGGAGGCTAAATAATGATAATATTAAATCAAAAAATCTTATGGGATAGAGGTCGATTATAATTAAAATGGAGGTTTTGTATATTGAAGGAAATTCGGATTCATGGTAGGGGTGGTCAAGGTGCAGTCACTCTCGCGGAATTGGTTGCTCTTGCCGCAATAGATGGAGGTAAATATGCTCAATCAATGCCAAGCTTTGGTCCTGAGAGAAGAGGTGCACCAGTTCTCGCTTTCTTGAGAATAAATGACGAACATATCAAGGTTAGGGCCGAGATCAGCGAACCCGATGTGGTGGTGGTACTCGATCCGGGTCTGCTTCACATCATTGACGTGACATCGGGACTTAAAGAAGGTGGAACAGTTTTGATCAATACAAAGAGATCAGAAGATGAGATAAGGTCCGATTTTGGCATAAAATCGAGGTTGGGGCTTGTTAATGCCACAGAAATTGCAAGGGAGGTCCTGGGAGTGCCCATCACAAATACCACGATGATAGGGGCACTTTTGAAAGCCACAGAAATTGTTAAAAAAGATTCTTTAGTTGAGCCGTTAAAACACAGATTTGGGCCAATTGCGGAAAAGAATATCAAAGCGATGGAAACAGCTTATGATCAGACTTTGATAAAGGAGGCTTGAGATATGTTGAGTTGGAAAGAGTTAAAACCTGGTATTGTTGTTACAGAGCCTGGGAGTGCGAGTAGTTATAAAACAGGTGACTGGAGATCAAGTAAACCGATTCGAGATCAGTTTAAATGTATCAAATGTGGATTATGCTACATCTATTGTCCTGATGGCGCTGTTGAACAGACAGAGGATGGTAAATTTGAAACAAATTACTTTTACTGCAAAGGATGTGGTATCTGCGCAAAAGAATGTCCAAGAGGTGTAATAACAATGATTGCGGAGGAGGAGTAATGGCAAAAAGAGTTGGCCTTGAAGGATCATTTGCTGTTTCTGAGGCCGTGAGAATGGCCGATGTTGATGTTATTTCGGCTTATCCAATCACGCCTCAGACGCACATCGTAGAACGTCTCTCTGAAATGGTTGCTGATGGTGAATTAGATGCAGAGTTTATCTGTGTTGAGTCTGAACATTCTGCAATGAGTGCCTGTGTGGGGGCATCAGCAGCAGGGGCAAGGGTCTTTACATGCACAGCAGGACAGGGATTGGAACTCATGCATGAGGTCTTGTATATTCCTTCTTCCATGGGGCTTCCTGTGGTTGCAGTGATTGCGAATAGAGCCTTATCATCACCACTCAGCGTCTGGGGAGATCACTCTGATGCTATGGCTGTGCGTGATATTGGATGGATCCAGATCTTTGCAGAGAACGTCCAGCAGGCCTTTGATCTTGCTTTATGTGCATACAGAATCGCCGAAGACAAAGATGTTCTATGCCCAGCGATGGTTCATTTAGATGGTTTCCATCTTTCACATGTTATAGAACCTGTTATTCTGCCAGAACAGAGTCAGGTGGATGATTTCCTTCCAAAGTTAGAGCATCCATTTGCTTTAGATCCTGATAAACCTGTAAGTATGGGGTGTTATGGCCCACCATATATCTATACAGAGGCAAAGAAAGCCCAGAATATGGCTTTTGAATCAGTCAGAAAGATTGTCTCTCAAGCCTGGAAGGAGTTTGAGGAGATCTTTGAGAGATCTTACTTGCCTGTTGAATCCTACAGGACAGAAGATGCAGACATTCTTCTCCTGATGATGGGGAGTTTTGCTGAGACTGCAATGCTTGCAATCGATAAGATGAGAGATGAAGGAAAAAAAGTTGGTCTTGTGAGATTGCGTCTCTGGAGACCATTTCCATTCGATGAGATTCGCAGTGCAGTTAAAGGTGCAAAATTACTTGTTGTACTCGATAGGTGCATATCGTTTGGTTATGGAGGACCTGTCTGTTCAGAGGTCAGATCTACATTTTATCGTGAGAAGGGTAATCCAGACATAGTCAGTTTCATAGGTGGTCTGGGTGGCAGAGATATCTCAATAGAGGAATATAAGTACATGGTAGAGAGGGGGCTTGCGATCTCAGAGAAAGGTTCTGAGGAAGAGTTTGAGATGATAGGGGTGAGAGAATGATGGAGACAGAATATATGGCTCAGAGGCTTATAGCCAAAGAAGAGAACTTTTCACCGGGGCATAGGGCATGTATAGGCTGTGGAGAAGCTCTGGCGATGAGACAGGTTGTAAAGGCCCTTGGAAGAGATATAATAATTGTCAACGCTACTGGTTGTTCAGAGATCATTTCATCTGCACTTCCTACTACGTCCTGGAAAGTCCCATGGATACATACATTATTTGAGAATACTGCTTCTGTTGCTTCTGGAATAGAGTCCGCATTAAAGTCACTCGAACGGAAAGGAAGAAGGAAGAATAATGCTAAGGTAGTTGCTTTTGCTGGAGATGGAGGTACTTCCGATATCGGACTTCAGGCATTATCAGGGGCTCTTGAAAGGGGCCATAACCTGTTGTACGTCTGTTTTGACAACGAAGCTTACATGAATACCGGAATCCAGCGTTCAAGTTCAACACCTTATGGTGCATGGACCACAACAGCTCCATCGGGAAAGATGAGTATTGGACAGAAGACATGGAAGAAGAACACGCCAGCGATTGCAGCTGCCCATGATATACCTTATGTGGCCACCGCTTGCCCATCATATCCATTTGATCTGATGGACAAGGTAAAAAAAGCTAAAGAGACCGATGGACCGACATACCTCCATATATTTTCCGTCTGTCCAACCGGCTGGAGATGCGCCACCGATATAACGATAAGATTGGGCAAGCTGGCCGTAGAAACTGGCATCTTCCCGCTTTATGAAGTGGAAGAAGGTAAATATAGATTGAGTGTCGATCCTCCTGAGCTTCGACCCGTTGAAGATTACCTTAAGACACAAGGAAGGTTCAGGCATCTCACCGATGAGCTGATAGAAGAGATTCAGGAGAAAGTGACTAAGGACTATCTTCGCCTTAAAGATAAAGTGGAGGGATCTAATGTCTGCTGAAAAGTTACATCTTCCAACATTCCTGGAATCTGGATTTGATAGGTTAAATCGCGAGGTTATAAGCGCTGGGCGTTGCACATCCTGTGGGCTATGCGTCGCTTTTTGCCCCAAGATCGAGTTCAAGGGTGATACACCCGAATTTGTAGAAGATTATGACACTGTCTGCGGATTATGCTACACCTTCTGTCCGAGGACTTTTCTGCCTGTATCAGAGATAGAGAAAAGTGTATTTGGGAAGGTAAGAGAAGATGAGATCTTAGGAGTTTACAGAGACTACATCTCGGCAAAAACAACCAGATCAGATATCCTAGAACGTGCACAGGATGGTGGAGTCGTTACATCATTACTTGCCTACGCCTTGGAAGAGGGCATCATAGATGGCGTGGTAGTTACTGTAGCTGATAAAGACTGGAAGGTTACACCGATCGTTGTAACAAGTTATGAAGATCTATTAAAAACGGCTGGAACAAAATATACCAAATCCGCAAATATCCTTGGAGTTAAAGAAGCGATAGAATCTGGACTTACCAAAATTGGGGTTTGTGGAACTCCCTGCCATATTCAAGCAGTCAGGAAACTACAGACATTGGAAGAGCCTTATGGCATAGGAAAAGAGAATATAGCGCTATCAATCGGTCTATTCTGCATGGAGAGCTTCGGATACAACCTTATAGACTTTGTTGGTAAAAAGATCAAAGATATAAAAGAGATAGACAAATTTGACATCAAGAAAGGCGAGCTTCTGGTATACTCCAAAAATGAGATAAAGAAGATTCCATTAAAAGAGATATCGCAGTATGCAATGCCAGGTTGCTCTACCTGTAAAGATTTTACCGCGGAACTTGCTGACATCTCTGTTGGCTCTGTCGGTAGTCCAGGTGGTTGGTCAACGGTCTTCGTGAGAAGTGAGATCGGAGAGAAGGTATTCAAAGGTGCAAAAGATTGTGGATATATAAAGAGCGGTACGATTGATAATCTCGATCCGATCAAGAAATTATCAGCGAGGAAGTCTTCGGAGTATTGAAAAAATGCCCTTACCTACCTTTGATATGAGATTCCAGGATCTCAATACAAAACCCCAGTCAAGACATAGGGCAGCACAAAGTCCCACCATAGTGGCAGGGTTATTACAACCACCGTAATACTCCAAAATCCACCCATCATCTTGTCGTGTTTGTTTAACACATACCCTTTCAGGGGAAAAATGAGGATAGAGTTGAGAGCTGGAGACTTTGGGGCATATAGTCTTATGAGTGAAAGGAG
>JAXHTJ010000118.1:0-7075 GCA_034190245.1 Halobacteriota archaeon
TCGATAGATTCATATTCCAGATGAGATGGATCATATTTAAAGATGGCTGAAAACTGTCCAGATGAGCGATAGCTATCATTAAATCCTGATTTTAAGCACGTCAGTGCCTTAATTTTAATAGACATGGTCACTGAACTTGTAGAGGGAATTGACATTTCCACATTCACATCACGCCACTAATTTATAATGTTTAGTCTACTTACCGAAGTACTGCATTTTTGTGGAAAAATGGGGATGGGATGTGTTTCTTTCCCCGGATATCAGATATAACTTTGATCAACAAAACCTTTATAAAACTTTGATCCAAAGATGAATCGGTCCTTTAGAGGTAATAACTGATGTCGGTGTTAAAGAAAGAGACGGGAATAATAGTTGCATTTGATATGGAAGACGTTGAATCTGCCAAAAGATTGGCAGAGGAACTGAGAGGTGTTGATGGGAACGTTGTAATCAAGATTGGAAGGCCACTTGAAATGCAATCTGGAGTTGGAATCATCTCAGAGATAAAGAAGCTTTCCGATCTTCCAGTGATATATGACGGAAAGATCGCAGACATTCCATTTATAAGCAGCAAGATAGCAAATATTGCGTTCGATGAGGGTGCGGATGCAGTTATTGTCCATTCATTTGTAGGTAGTGATGTTGTAAGGGAGTTGTTGAATCTTGGCAGGGGAGATGTGATTGTCGTCGTTGAGATGTCACATCCGGGTGCATCAGAGTATATGGCAGGCGTCTCCGAAGAACTCACAGAGATGGTTCTGCGAATGGGGGCCGATGGAATGGTCCTTCCCGCAACAAGGCCGGATAGGGTGAAGAAGCTAGCATCGATCTTCCCTGAAGCATACGTAATATCTCCAGGTATCAAGGCCCAAGGGGCAAAGGTGGGAGATGCGATAGCCAGTGGGGCAGATTATGAGGTGATTGGAAGGGCAATTTATAATGCAGACGATTCGAAGAAGGCCACTGAGGAGTTATATGGGCAGCTTAAAAGAACATCAAAAAGATCTCATACTGCATCTGGTTAGATCCGATGCATTGAGGTTTGGAGAATTTGAGCTCAAGAGTGGAAGAGTTTCACCCTATTTTATAAATGTCGCAAGAGCCATGAATACCGGTAAAAGCGCATCCGAGATCTCAAAAGCATATGCTACGGAAATTATGTCGACTGTCGGAACCGGGTTCGATTTCATATTCGGACCGGCTTATAAAGGAATACCTCTTGCTGCACTTGTTTCTGATAAACTCTGGGAGTTGTATGAGGTAGATATACGTTGGGGCTATGATAGAAAAGAAGAGAAGATGCACGGGGATAGGGGCGAAAGAGAGATCGTCGGCGATATCAGAGATGATGATAGGGTTTTAATCTTGGATGACGTGATAACGACAGGACTTACTAAAGTAGATAGCTTAAAGAAACTCGAATCGATAAAGGATGTAACCGCTAAAGGTATCATGATAGCGGTAGATCGACAGGAATTAGATGAGAATGGTGCCTCAATAGGTGATCTTCTCAAGCAAGAGGGATTACAGCTTTATCCGATACTCAGGATAAGGGATATATTTGACTACCTCTACAATAGGGAAGTGGACAAAAGGATCCATGTAAATGATGATATTAAAAGATCATTCGAAGAGCACTTTAAAAGATATGGAAGAGATCAGTAGGGGCGCCTCATAGGCTTATTGCAATTCAGACAGGTTGTTACGACGTAGTTCCCCCTCAACCTGACACGCGCATTTTTTCCCGGAACAAGAAAAGAATAACAATGTTTGCACATCCTGATTTTGAGGTGTTTTGGGATCCTGACACGGTTTCGCATCCCCATCCTTCTTGCAAGTTCCACGTATCTATCACTTCGTTCAGGGTGATCATCAAACTCCAATTCCGCAAGCTCAAACAACCTTGTAATTCTCTGAAGTGTTATATCTCTCACTCTCTCTCTTCTCTTCACATGCGTCGACCGGGATTCGAACCCGGGTCGTGGGCTATCTCCCAAACTTTTTACAAAGTTTGCTCTGGATAAACACCTGCAAAGGGCTCAGATAAAACATCCAGCTGAAAGCTGGATTAGTCCGATCTCCGAAGGAGATCGGACATTTTGATCAAACTTTGTAAAAGTTTGATGGAAGGCCCAAGTCATAACCACTAGACTATCGACGCAGAAATCTTTCAAAAGTTTGCGGTAATCGTTTAAATACCTTACTAAGCGAACATCGTACCAACTTCTGTGAAAAAGTTCACTTTCTCCTCAGAGGTCGTTACCTTTCTAGTTGCCCTCTCAAAGTCACTCATCGTTACGAAGTCGAGGTCTTCTCTTACGGCAAACATCCCGGCTTCCATAACAATTGCCTTTAAATCTGCACCAGAGGCACTCTCAGTAATCGTCGCAATTTTTTCTAAATCGATCTCATCTGCTAAATTTATGTTGGCAGTGTGAATCCTTAGAATCTCCAATCTTGCCTCAAAACTTGGCATTGGAATCATTATCACCCTGTCGAACCTGCCGGGTCTAAGTAGGGCCGGATCTAAGATATCTGGACGGTTCGTAGCTCCCATAATCTTGACTTCTCCTCTTGGGTCAAAACCATCCATCTCTGCCAGAAGTTGCATCAGTGTCCGTTGAACCTCTCTATCTCCTGAAGTTGCGCTCTCAAAACGCCTTCCTCCAATCGCATCAATCTCATCTATAAATAGGATGCTGGGTGATTTCTCCTTTGCCATGCTGAAGAGTTCTCTTACGAGGCGAGCGCCCTCTCCGATATACTTCTGCACGAGCTCTGATCCAACAACTCTGATAAAAGTGGCATTTGTGCGATTGGCAACAGCCTTAGCAAGTAACGTTTTGCCGGTTCCGGGGGCTCCAATAAGTAGTACTCCCTTTGGAGGCTCTATTCCTATCTTTTCGAATCTCTCAGGCTCCAGAAGTGGGAGTTCGACCGTCTCTTTCACTTCCTGTAGTTGGGCCTCAAGTCCACCTATATCGTTGTAGCCAACATCTGGTGTCTCTATAATCTCCATTGCGTAAACGGCTGGATCCTTCGACGAAGGAATGACACTAACAACAGCTAGCGATTGCTGGTTCAACGCAACCTGCGATCCAGCTCGAAGTTCTCCGTCGGTTATAAACTGGGATACATTGACAACAAATCTCGGACCTGTGCTGCTCTTTATTACAACTTTATCATCCTGTAAAATGTCGATGATAGTTCCAACAACCAACGGCGGGGTCTTCAGTCTTTCAAGTTCACTTCTGAGCTTTCTCACCTCTCGCTCGAATTTTACTTTTTGACTTTCAGCGAACCGTTTTTCTGTTTCAACTCTCCTGCCTTCCTCCCTAAGCTTAAGATTCCGTTCCTCCAATTGACGTACCCGGTCCAGAAGGTACTTAGAGTACCCCCCTTCCCCGTCCCTTTTTGCATCTTCACTGTCTATGACATCAGTCAACTTGGTTAACCCCCAATAATTATTAGTTTGTAAGAATATATAAGTTTTTATCAATCAAAGTCAAGGTGAATCTATGCAATGTGAGATTTGTGGGGCGGAGATATTTGGGAGACCAAACAGGATAGAGACTGAGGGCTCGGAATTGAATGTCTGTAACAGTTGCGTCAGATATGGAACAGTAGTTGATAAACCCCATGTCCCGAGAAAAATTGTGCGTTTAAGCAGATCCCGGCAGAGTAAGATAGAAACAGAAGAGATGGTTCATAATTACGGTCAAATGATCAGAGAGGCCAGAGAAGAACGAGCTTGGTCAAGGGAAGAATTTGCAAAAAAGCTTAACGAAAAAGCATCCCTTATAAGTAAAATTGAGAGAAACGAGATAGTGCCCGATGACGAGGTCAGAAGAAAGATCGAGAAGATGATGAAGATAAAATTGACTGAACGTGTGGAATTGATGGATGTTGGATCTTCTAAAAGTTCAAAAGATCTAACTTTAGGGGACATTGCTTCAATAAAAAAGAGATGAGCAAAACCCATATTTGAGTTGAGTGAATGGAAGATAAGCTTAAAATCAGACCCTTCGTCTTCATAAATGCCGCGATGAGTGCTGATGGGAAGATATCTACGAGAGAAAGAAGGCAGATCAGGATAAGTGACGATATAGACTTTGATAGAACAGACGAGCTCAGGGCAAGCTCAGACGCAGTCATCGTTGGGATTGGGACCGTCCTCTCCGATGATCCGAGTCTTACCGTGAAATCACCGAAGAGGCATAAAGAGAGACTGAAAAAGGAAAAAGATGAGAATCCGATCAGAATAGTGGTGGATAGCAAGGCAAGAACTCCAGTAGGTTCTGATATGCTCCATAAAGGAGAAGGAGAGAGGATAATCTTTGTTTCTAAAGAAGCGCAAAAAGATAGGGTCAAATCGCTGAAAGAGTATGCGGAGGTTGTGATCTTGGGTGAAGAGAGGGTGGATTTGAGTGGTATGCTTTTTGAACTTGGGAAGAGGGGCGTTGAACGTATCATGGTAGAAGGTGGTGCCACTCTCAACTGGGCCTTATTATCCCGGAAGTTGGTGGACGAACTTTACGTGTACATAGGAAATTTGATCATTGGTGGAAGCACTGCACCAACACTTGTTGATGGAGTTGGATTCACAAGTAGAGAAGAGATGGTTGGACTTGAGCTATTTGATATTGAGAGAATGAAAGAAGGCGTGATTCTCAAGTGGCGTCTGAAATAGAGAAGATGATCTGTCAAAGATGCCAGAATAAATATAATGGCCTGGGTTGAGTAAGAAGGTGCAGTTAACAAAAGCTTTAGATAACAAGACGATAACATAGGATGGAGAACATGACTGAGAATATAAGATTGGGTTTTGTTGTCTCTGAATTCAACAGGGATCTTACATACCAGATGGAGCTCTTGGGAAAAGAGCATGCGAAGTTCCTGGAAGCCGCAGTCGACAAGACATTATACGTGCCAGGGGTGTATGATATGCCCCTTGCAGTGAAGCGACTGGTGAAGGAAGAGAAGATAGATGCCGTAGTCGCAATAGGATGTGTGATTGAGGGTGCTACAGAGCACGATGAGATAGTTGTACAGCATGCGGCCCGTAAGATAATCGATCTATCACTTGAGTTTGAGAAACCGATAGCTCTTGGTATCTCCGGACCCGGTATGACGAGGATGGAGGCTCACGAAAGGGTCGACTATGCAAAAAGAGCTGTTGAATCCGCGGTGAAGATGACAAAAAGGCTGAGAGAGTAGAGGAGAGCGCTTAACTAAAGCTAAATTACGCAACAATCAATCTAACGTAGTCCATTTTGTCGTTTGTCTGAAATGATTTGAAGAGCTGTTTCATCCTCCCTGCATCACCACTTAGGATGAAGATCTCGAGACATTTATCCTCCTTCAGATGGCTGTGGATCTGGGTGCTTGTTATATCCTCAAATTCGTGCTTTATTTCCGTGACTGTGTCCTCTACACTCTGATTATGTATCAAAAGGAGTACAGAGTTTATCATACCTGTAAGTCTCTCTTTTTCTTTGCTATCTGCGATGAGCATTCTCGCTCCTGCCCTTATAACCTCCGATCTTCCGGAAAAACCGAGATCTTTCTGTAACATGTCTATCTCCTCAAGCATCTTCTCGTTAATTGATATACTGATTATTGCCATAACTGTACCTAGTTAATAACTTATTTATAACCATAGCCATAAAAATTATTAACAAAACCCTTAAATATTATTAATAAATTAGGTATTCTGGCATGGTATGGTGGATAAAGATTAGAGGTGGGGGAAGATGATTAAGGAGATTATAGAAGAACTCAAAAGGCATACTCCCTTTACTGCTTTTGGGGCCTTAACGGGGATCCTTATCATGGTATTAATCTCATGGAAGGGTCTTATTCCACAGTTTTCCTTGATTGCGAGTGATATCTTTTATGTCCTGCATCCAACCCATGTTGTATTGAGCGCCCTTGTAACCACGGCTCTGTACAGGAAATATCGAAATGCCAACCTGTTTATGGCAATCTTGATCGGCTATACCGGCTCAATTGGTATAGCAACATTGAGCGATTCAATCTTTCCTTTTATGGGTGAAACCCTGCTTGATCTTCCTAACAGGGGAATTCATATCGGTTTCATCGAGGAATGGTGGATTGTGAATCCTGCAGCTCTCCTTGGCATTATGATCGGTTACTTTAAACAGTCAACGAGAGTTTCACATTATGGACATGTTATGATAAGTACATGGGCATCAACATTTCATGTTATTATGGCACTCGGTGAAACGGTGAGCTGGATTCAAATCAGTCTCATCTTCCTATTTTTATTCCTCGCTGTTTGGATCCCTTGCTGTATGAGTGACATAGTATACCCGCTCATATTTGCAAGAGGACAGAAGGAGTCATCCTCAAAAGACTCAGGCGGTGACATAGCATCTGCTAATAGACATTCTTATTAGGACTATGTTGCTTTCAATCCCTTCGATGCTATTTTTCAAAAAATGAGAGTACCTACCTTATAGTAGGTCTTAGAAAACTTAACTCAATAAAAGAATATTAAAGTCTCGTGATCCTTAGAAAATACCCTCAATATCTTCGTGGAGGCCTATGCTTCCTATAACATTCTTGACAATAAACAGGTCTGGTTCCATCTGGTTTAAATGGAACTTCTGCTTCTTGTCCACAGTCCGAGCAAGTTATTTTGTGCATCTCCCTCGGAGGTCTATTATATCCTTGTCTTCTATCGTCGTACATTTTTTACACTACACCTTATTCTCGGTTTTTTTTATATAAAGGTTTCTGTCCCCCTTCAAGGTCATGCCGATAAATAAGTTTATATAATGTTATCACATTGATGGAAAGTAGGGGGCTGGAAGATGCGAAAGTCCAGGGACAAGAAGATCCCAAAGCTTGTTCCGGATCTATTGAGTAGGTTGATCGTTGACGGACTTTAAACCCATCCTCAATACTATTTAAACTCCGACCGGTGCAACACCAATTATCGATATAATCTCCTTCTGCTGGTCTGTGAATTGTGTGGTTCTGACTATCATCTCCTGTCCATCTCTCAGGCTGAATTCCACACGCTTTATGCTGTCGAGTATGTCCAGTGCCC
>JAXHTJ010000119.1:0-7047 GCA_034190245.1 Halobacteriota archaeon
ACTTGCATTTTGAATTCTGGCACGTTATATCTATCTTGCTCCTCGGTCTAGCCATTTTTATCACAATAGAGAAATGGATGTTAGACTATATTAATTATGCGGTCTATTTAAGGACAGTACCCATAATAAATATGAGGCACCACATCTTTCGAGTGGATTATGTATGCACCCGGTTATGTAAGTGTTTTAAAGATTTCCCAGCAAAAATTAATATATTATGTGATTAATCATGTGGTTAACAGGGATGAGTTTACTTCGAATGGGATATTAGTAAGGCAGGAGGGTTTTGATATGGCTGAGATTAAAAGTTTGATTGAGAAAATATGGTGGGTGATACCGCCGATAGTTGTTGTGTTAGGGATACCGTTAGTTCATATATTTTATGGGACAATAACGTCTGGATATCCTTATGGTTCACTTGATAAATATGCGTATGTATATGCGTATATAATCGGTTATGTAGTATTTTCTCTTCAAGGCAAATTAATTGCAATATTATTGATTACATGTATGGGTATCGGGTATCATTTAAGTAAGGAAAAATCATTATTGGTGCGAATTATTACGCCAATAATCACTGCGATTTTGGGTTATTTTATCTCTCTAACTCTAATAGTAACAGTGTGTCGGTAATCTTTTTTAAAAATCGGAGGTATTTGGAAGTAAAGAAAAATAGGTCGTGTCTGTGGGTAGTTGAAGATCACAAGTAAAAAGCACATATATCAATTTCATCAAAAGATGGCTAATGCACCCATTTTTCTCGGATTTTATCAATTACTCCCATTCACAACAGAAAAATAAAAGCGGTGAGAAAGGTGAGCAGTTTTCGGTACCTTTTTTATACAAACTCCGCATCATCATCGAGCGGATAATCTATCTCTTCCCCATTAACTGCATTTACTTCAAAAAAACCGTTGGGCCCTTTTATCTCCCAGATCGGTAGATATATCAGTTCCGAATTGAGTGTAATATCATCTGGTTCGGGCCTGAATGTTTTGTCCTCGTAAACGATGGCCTGCCCCTCTATATCGCTAAACTTAATCGCTTGCGAGTACTTCGACACAATATCTTCCATTGCCATTGATTCCGCCTCTTCTTTTGATATAACCGGTTTCTCAACGACATATTTCCCATCTTTAATGGTCACCCTGTCGCATAACTCCTCGGCTATTGAGCAGATATTCGTTGTAAGGCCGGTAAGTGCATTGATCTCGCCCAAACCATCCCCGCTCATATCAATATCTTTCGATCTGTATCGTTTCTTAATATCAAGCGAGTACTCATACTTCCAGATGGGGATAAATCTGAGCTTGGATATCTCCGGGTTTCTAATCTCCCTCTTTGATATCGCTAACGCATCAGATCTATCGACTTTTATCGGTAATGTCGAGAGTTTGATCTCCACAGGCTCAACCGGTTTAACAGGCTCAACTGGTTCAACAGGCACAAATGGCAGGGGTGATTCGGATTGCTCGGTCTCAGGAGTTGCCATAAAGTCCATAAAAGGAAAATCATACGTTTGAAGGTCCTTTTTTGTAAAAGAGAGGTCTGTTATCTTTCCTTCCAAACTTGCTAAAAGGGCTCTTCCGATCTGCATCTCAAATTCATCTCTGTTCCACATCGATATCTGGTATTCATCGGCCAGTCTACGTGTCTCATTTGAGAAATAATTTTTAGAGACGATAAGAGGAATACCTGCTCGATCTCTTGTCTGACTTGCGAAGTTTCTCACTCCTTCCTGATCCGGAAATTCGATGTATCTGACGTAGACTTGTTCCCTATCCTTCTCTGCGAGTAAATCGAACTCATATGAGGGTTCTGTTCTGTACTCTGACTGTGCAAAGATCTTTTTGAGCAAATTTATAATCTGTTCATCCATACCCATCAATACAAGTGATTACCCTGAACCTAAAAATAAGTTTCTATGGTCCATATGCATTTGTATGGGAAAACTTAATATGGGGGCAAAAGAGATATTACCCGATTATTATTCATGCGAGGTAGGACAATGGCAAGCGAATTTCTGGATGTGGATAAGATATGGATGGATGGAGAGTTCGTCGACTGGAAAGACGCAAACATCCATGTGTTAACTCATGCTTTACACTATGGGTCTGGCGTTTTTGAGGGCATAAGATGCTATGAAACAGAAAAAGGCTCTTTTATATTTAAATTGGATGATCATGTGAAGCGGTTGTACAATTCGGCAAAGATGTTCAAGATTGAGATCCCTTATTCAATAGAAGAGTTCAAAGATGCCATAATATCGACGATTAAAGTGAACAAACTGAAGTCGTGCTATATCCGGCCAATAGTCTTTTATGGTTACCATCATCTTGGTGTTAACCCGGGCGGTTGTCCAGTAAGGTGCGTCATAGCCACATGGCCCTGGGGTGCTTACCTGGGTGAAGAGGGTCTTGAATCCGGGATTAGATGTACGTTTTCATCTTGGGTGAAGATCCACTCAAAGATGGTTCCGGTATCGACTGCCAAGGGAACAGGTCAATACAGCAATTCCATGCTCGCCGTTATAGAATCAAGAGATAGAGGATTTGATGAAGCTATAATGATAGATGATCTTGGTTTCATCTCGGAAGGTCCTGGAGAGAATATATTCATCGTTGAAGATGGCGTGATACATACTCCCGATATGGGGTCATCCCTTCTGCCTGGCATAACGAGAGACACGGTGATCACACTTGCAACAAACCTGGGATATAAGATCATCGAGAGAAGAATCACGAAAGGTGAAGTATTGGATGCGGATGAAGTCTTTTTCACCGGTACTGCCGCTGAAGTCACACCAATAAGAGAGATCGATTATAGAATGATCGGTGGGGGAAAGAGGGGACCGGTTACGAAGGAGATACAGGAACAGTACTTTAAGGTGGTAAATGCAGAAGATGAAAGATACATGGACTGGTTGACAGGTTTTTATTGACCTTCTGCTGTCTTTTATCATTCACTGCCCTTTAAGGTTTCTCCTAGGCGATCACATCACAAAATATTTAAGCAAGGAAAGACTCTTAGGAAGATCAATTAACACAACAGTTATTATGTATTGAAATAATAAGTGTTAACGTAATAGCATACATTGAGCATTATTATTAAGGGGGCCTAATTTATTACAGCGGTGGCGGAACTAAATTCCGCTTCTCAGAAAACCAAAAGCAAAAGGTCTGCGTATCTGATTTTAGGTTGCGGAAGCGTAGGTTTTTCCGTGGCCAGTGAATTGAAAAAGCAGGGAAGAGATGTTGTTGTCGTAGATAGAGACCCTGAGAGGGTTAAAGCACTTAGAGAGCAGAATCTTGAAGCTTTCGCAGGCGATGTTACCGACCCGAAGACATTGGGTAAATTGGAGATTTCTAATGTTGAAGCCGCCTTTATATTGTGCTCAGATTGTGATGTCAACAAAGAGGTTTTGACCACAATAAAGGGGTTATCCCCAAATGTCCATATAGTGGTCAGGGCGTCTGATCCTGTTCATAAAGAAGCTCTGGAAGATGCCGGCGCAGATATGGTTCTATTGCCGTCCAACGTCATAGCCAACGCAGCGATTAGATATCTTGAGCGTGCGGAATCTGCAAGGAATTCGAAGGAGTTGTTGAGAGTTATACATAACGTTAGTGATGGTAAATTGGCGATCATCACTCATGACAATCCGGATCCAGATGCGATATCTAGTGCATTAGCCCTGAAGTATATAGCAAGCACAATAAATGTTGAAGCGGATATCCTTCATCACGGGGATATCGGACATCAGGCAAATAGGGCCTTTGTCAATCTACTCAACATCGAGACAAATATCATTGATGATGTGAAACTGGATGGTTATAGTAAGATTGCGCTCATCGATGTCGCTGTTCCTGGTGCTAACAATCCTCTGCCAGATGATGCAAAGATCGACATCATCATAGATCATCACCCAAAAAACGGCAAAAATGGCAAGAGTATTGAGGCAGAATACTCGGATATCAGGCCAAACGTAGGTGCAACTTCAACCATAATGACAAAATACCTGCAGGAACTGCATCTGCCCATCGATAACAAGCTATCTGCCGCACTGTTATACGGTATTCGCACGGATACGCAGGAATTCAAGAGAAATACATGTCCTGCGGATTTGACTGCCGCTGCATTTTTGTACCCACTTGCTGATCACGACACATTGAGCAGCCTTGAAACTCCGCCTATGTCTGTAGAAACTCTGGATGTGTTGGGTGAGGCAATCAGAAATAAACGGATCAAGGGAAGCTACTTGATCTCGAATGCCGGTTTCATATTGGATAGAGATGTGATACCACAAGCCGCCGATTATCTGCTCAACTTAGAAGGCATCTCAACCGTGGTTGTATTCGGGCTTAGCGAAGATCAGATATACATCTCGGGAAGAACAAAAGACATACGCTTAAACATTGCAAATGTTATGTCGAAGGCGTTTGGCGACATAGGTTCTGCCGGTGGGCATGCAACAATATCTGGAGCACAGGTTCCACTGGGGATATTCAGCGGTATTAAGGATAAACAGACTCTTATGGATCTATCAGAAGAGGCCATCTTTAAGCGTTTCTTCCGAGTGGTGGGCGTAGAAAAAGAGGAAGAATCGACATATTCAAAGTAAGATTCTTTATTTTTTGGGTTAAATTTATATATGACTTTTAGATATTATTTATAGGGGATGGCATAATGGATATGTCTGTAGAAACTTTGGATGTCTTAGGTGAGGCAATCCATAATAAACATATTAAAGGAAGTTACCTTATCTCAAATGCGGGATTCATCTTAGATCACGATGTGATACCACAAGCCGCCGATTATCTGCTCAACTTAGAAGGCATCTCAACCGTGGTTGTATTCGGGCTGGACGAAGATCAGATATTCATCTCGGGAAGAACAAAAGACATACGCTTAAACATTGCAAATGTTATGTCGAAGGCGTTTGGCGACATAGGTTCTGCCGATGGGCATGCTACCATTTCTGGAGCACAGGTTCCACTGGGGATATTCAGCGATACAAACGATAAACAGGCTCTAATGGAGTTGTCAGAAGAGGCCGTCTTGAAACGCTTCTTCGGCGTGGTGTGCGTGGAAAAAGAGGAAGAGCAAGTATAGGAAAAATGAGATTGACCCTCATTGGGTTGTTCCGGGTGGATACGCATCTTTTCACAAGTGGGGTGTAAACCACGCCTAATTTATGAAAGAGTTTATATATCCGTAGAGGACAAGAGTGTTCTGATGAGGATTGCAAGATTTTTAGATTCAGGAGTACCGAAACTTGGTGCAGTAATTGCTGATAAATATGTCGTTGATCTAACCCCAAGTGGACTTGATAACATTTATGCGTTTATTGAGTTTTACCCGAAATCACTTGAGGTGGCAAGAGAGGTTACTAAAGATGTGGAAAGCGCCAAATTCCATACACTTGGCGAAGTCAAGTTTTTGGCTCCCATCCCCCGACCTCTGAAGATAATCTGTCTGGGACTGAACTATAAAGATCATGCGGAGGAATTTGGTGGAAAACCGCCCAAGGAACCGATGCTCTTCTCCAAGGCGCCTACTGCTGTAATCGGTCCAGATGATGGGATCAAGACGCCGACGAAGCTCACTGATTACGAGGTGGAGCTTGCGATCGTTATGAGGAAAAGATGTAGCCATGTGTCAAAAGATGAAGCAAAGGACTATGTTTTTGGATTTACAATCCTGAATGACGTATCGGCAAGGGACATCCAGTTTAAAGATAAGCAGTTCTTCAGGAGCAAAAGCTTTGATACATTCGCACCGATCGGGCCTTGGATCACCACCACAGATGAGATAGGCGATCCAGACAACCTTAAGATAGAATGCAAGTTGAACGGTGATGTCAAGCAGAGTTCCAACACAGGTAACATGATCTTCAGCGTTTATGAGATAGTTTCCTTCATATCCAAATGGATCACTTTAGAGCCGGGAGACCTCATCGGTACAGGGACTCCCAGCGGGGTTGGGTCCATGCAGAAGCCTCCAAGGTTCCTTAAATCGGGTGATGAGCTTGAGCTCACGATAGAGAATATTGGAACACTGAGGAATGTTGTTCAATGACCCTGATCGATGATATCATCGCAAAGACAAAGGAGAGGGTGGAGAAGATCGATCTTCCACGTGACCTCTCAGAGAGAAGAGATCCTTTAAAGAGCATTAAAGATATTCAGAAGAGCGGTAAAGTTCCTGTTATCGCAGAGGTTAAACCATCATCTCCTTCAGGTTTGAAGAGAAGCATAACGTCAGCAGAAGCAGCAGAGATTGCAGGCGAGATGGTTCGAGGTGGTGCGGCAGCCATATCCGTGCTCACAGAGCCGCACTTTTTTAATGGAAGCATGGAAAATCTGAAGAAAGTTAGAGATGCCGTTAAGGTTCCAGTGCTCAGAAAAGACTTTATAATAGATAAAAATCAGATACATGAGACAGATGCAGACATGATACTACTCATAGCCCGCATCATTAGAGAAGAGTTGGGGGAGTTCGTTGATACAGCTCTTTCTCGTGGCCTGGAGCCGCTCGTTGAAGTTCACGATAAAAATGAACTCATGCAAGCTCTTAAGACCAGGACCAATATAATCGGAGTGAATACAAGAAATCTCGACACTCTTGAGATTGATCTTGGTGTATCGGAAGTTCTGATACCGATAATAAAGGAGAAGAATCCTAAAATTTTGGTCATAAGCGAGAGCGGGATAAATAACGCAGGTGATGTGAGGCGAGTTTTAGACGCCGGCGCAGATGCAGTTCTTGTAGGGACTGCAATTATGAAGGGCAACATCTTTGAGAAGACGAAGGAGTTGGTGAATACTAACCTTTTTCCAAAGGCTTGATCAAAACCACGACCTATAGCCGCGCCATAGGCCATCTCCGCCTCACTGTGGGAATTCAATGCCACTCCATCTCCTCTATTTTAAAGTGAGAGAAGTGAAGAAATAAAAGGTGAAAAAGTCTGGGAAAGTTATATCTTAACTCAAGTTCATTCATCTAAACAAGGGGCTGTGGGACAAAATTAATCCGTGAACAGGTTTA
>JAXHTJ010000120.1:0-6935 GCA_034190245.1 Halobacteriota archaeon
AGGGAGTACACAACAATACTTGATGGTCTGTGATGGTGATTCAAATTCCGGAGATTCAAATGTGGCAGATATGGAGATGGATTGGATTCTGGTCCGCCAATACACCTCCCCAGAACCGACTGTGATGGTCAAAGTAGAAACCCCCCCATCACCTACACCGCACCCCAAACCCTCAAGAGGTCCCAGTGGTGGGGGCGGTGGCGGAGGATTCATACCATCCGAAATAAAGACCAATTCACGGGGAAGAGTGCAGTCAACTTACACCGAGGAATCATCTGACGGCAAAGCCAAACTTATCATCCCAGAAGGAATCATTGCACTTGACGCAGATGGAGAACCATTAAAATCAGTTACTATCAACCCCACATTTGTAGGTGGTGCAATTGTCGCATATAACCTTGGTCCGGACGGCGCAACGTTTGACCCGGGGATAGATATGATCATCAAATACGATCCAGACGACATAGCTGAAGGAAAAACAGTAGTTATTAAGGTTCACGATTGGGAAAAATGGGTTCCCCTAGAAACCACAGTCGATACCTCAGCCAATACGGCAAATGTAAAGTTATCCCATTTCACAGTCTTTGCTCTTTTTGCGGAGACTGAGGAATCTCCAAGCTTAACGATGACGCGGGAAGAAGAATCATCATCCACCCCAACTCCCACGCCATCATCAACTCCGCCAGCACCAGAGGATAAACCACCAGCTCTGGCATGGATATGGATACTCGCAATGCCGATTATTCTGGGGGGAATCATGATAGTTGTTGCCGCGAAGAGAAACGGTAAGGATCCACTTGCAATGACTCCCCAACCCCTACTTTCAGATGACGAGAATATCATCCAATTCACAACTTCAATAATCGAAAAGATGGAGATACGGGTAGAATCTGTCTTCAGACCGAATCAAGAGGATGTCGAGATAGTCTATGCGCTCTCCGGATCCAATCCCAACATTTTGGACAAAATACACTATCTTGCATCATGTGAGGTAGTTCTTGATTCATCATCAACTTTTATAACGACCTATACTGAAATGATAATAGAGAACATATTGAAAGAGAGAGAAGACTATCCAAAAGTAATCGTACACATTCACACACACCCAATGGGAATCCCGAATCTAAGCGAAACAGATAAAAGGGATAACCTTAAGATTGTAGAAATAATAGAAAGATTTGACCCACAAGTCAAAATAATATTTGGTGTACATGCGATAAGTAGTGAAGCTATCAGAGCGAAAACCGAACCAAAAGGATCGAAGAACAAAATAAAGTGGTCAAGTATACACAGGGAACATGAGATTGGATTTTATGATAAAGAGGGAAAACAATACAGGGTGAGAATAATTGAGTAATATAGAAAAACTGAAGGCACTTTTAGAGGTTGATCGAGAAGGCGAAAAGATGGCAGATATGATTAACAAAATGATTATAGATGACCGGAAAAGAAACATACTCTTCTCAAAGCTTGACGATATGCAAAAACAGTTTTCCACGCTTGGTCAGGAGGTAAAACTGACCAAATCAGAAGAGGCTGTCAAAGAGCTGGTATTGTGCGAGAAGAGGCCACTTACATCCCAAGATGTTACAGAAATGATTAGTGACAATTATAAAAGCCTCAAGTACCAAACACATGCCTCTTCCGCACTAAATTCGCTCGTCAAAAAGGGCGTATTGGGAAGGATTAAACTGGGATACCTTTATTACCACTCAAGTCCGAAAGAGGCCGTAATCGAACAACTGAAGAAGCGTGGTGAGACAGCGGAAAGTTGTTCACCAGAAGAGATATCAAAGCAATCCGGAATGCCAATAAATACCGTTATGGACGTTCTGGAAGAGCTACAAGGTTAAGCTCAATTGCAATAGGTAGATAGGTTGGATTAGAGAAGTGCTAGCCCTCTCACGTTTAATTTGAGTTTATAGCCTTTACGATAACGTTTGGCCAAGTTCGATCCCGTCTATTCCTATTAAACAAAGTTGATGTTTGCATATTACAATGGCTGAACTACAACTAAGTATGTGGGCAAATATGAAGGACCGGTTAAACCTAGGTAAAATGATCCCGGTATCAACCATTGATTGGTACGGGAAGGTTGTATCTGTAATCTTCTTCAGAAGATGCCCTCTGAGATGTGTTTATTGTCAGAATTACACTTTGCTTGAAGGTGCGAATTATGTCAAACTGAGTGAAATGGAAAAGGAGATTGGGAAGTCGAAAGATTTTATAGACGGTGTCGTCTTCTCCGGTGGTGAGCCATTCGAGCAGTTCGAGGCAATGCGACATCTTGCCAGGTTCACAGGAGAACTATCGCTTATGGTGGGAATCGAGACGAACGGCTTTTATCCTGATAAGGTCGAAATAATTTTAAAAGAAGAAATTGTCGATAAGGTCTTTCTGGATGTGAAAGCGCCACTTTCCGAGCCTGGATTATATGAGAAGATATGTAGGACTAGGGGTGTTGTGGATAGGGTGAGAGAGTCAATAGGCGCATGTGATGGCCGAGTGGAACTGGAAATTAGAACAACTGCTTTCAGAGGTCTTGTCGGTGGAGATGAAGTCAAAAAGATCGCTCTGGACTTAAAGGATATCGATTGTGAATATGTTATCCAGCAGGGGATACCAGAGCAGGCCTGGGAGGAAGGACTCCGCAATCTGAAAGCGTATAGCGAAGAAGAACTTATACAGATAGCGAAATCGGCAATACTGTATTTGAGGGATGTGAAGATCAGGTCGAAGAAGTCTGGGGAGATCGCCATCTCTTAGGATAAGTGCCCTCTTTCATGAAGACCCTCTCGGTGGCAACAGCGATACCTTTTCTGGCCCCCATCATCTCTTTTGAATTCATCTTTGCGGTCCCAATACTTACTGCTTCTCCTTTCAATGTGAATACGGCCACCAGGTCTCTGGCATTTATCGCTTCATCTAAAATCGATACACCGGGAACCATCAGACTTGCTCCGTGGCAGATTGCATCCACGGCAGAATCTCGGATAAAGATCTTCGGAAGATGGGAAAGCCCCATCTCCATCGGGAGAACCGCGCTTCTGAGAAACGATTCGTCACCATCTTCCTTTAAGAAATGGTAAGCATCTTTCAGATCCTGAAGTGTAACAAGTGTCTCATCCTCCCTGAAAGGTCCTGATAATGTCCTTCGTAACTGGGCCATGTGGGCTCCGCATCCCAGAACCTCGCCGATATCGCTGATAAGTTTTCTTATATATGTGCCCGCCTCGCACCCAACTATCATCAAAACATCCTTCCTCTTTATCTCTAAAACATTCAGATAATAGATCTCTCTGATCCTTATCCTTCGTTTTACCGCTGATTTCAATGGTGGGCGCTGATAAATCTTACCCACAAACTGATAACATATGTCATTGATTACGTTTGGGGGGAGATCTGCATGTACTTTCATCAGACAAACATACTCTTTGGGTGCGCTTGAAAAGACCCTGGCAGCCTTGGTGGCATCTCCCAGCAATATGGGTAATATACCGGTAACTTTTGGATCGAGCGTACCGCCATGACCTACCTTGGAAATCCCGAAAATCTCTTTTACCCAGTGATCCACCTCATGGGATGTTGGGCCGGATGGTTTATCCAAGTTTACCACACCTCTGCTCAGGTACACCTCAATTGACCTCTCTTCCGGAGCACAGCCATGGTT
This sequence comes from Halobacteriota archaeon, assembly GCA_034190245.1. GTDB lineage: Archaea > Halobacteriota > Syntropharchaeia > DAOWMC01 > DAOWMC01 > JAXHTJ01. The sequence goes on from JAXHTJ010000120.1 coordinate 3,671, forward strand.
TGGATCAGTAACATCTTTTGACTTGACAATAAACTTTCCTTCAGACAAAGCCAAGAGCCTCCTCGATTCTTCCAAGCTCAGGGCCGGTGGTCTCAGAGCCTACGGCATATCCCTTATCGTTCGCAATCAGCGCAGATCCAACCATGGGATTACCAAAATTGACCGTTCCAACCTCCACAGGCAGATTAAAGATCTCCTCCAAAAAAGACAACTCCGCTTCTTTCACTTTTGGATGTACAAGGATACCATTATTTGTTACAAAACCTGCCATTCCTACCGTTTTTAATCCTGCAATTGTGCCCCCGTACACATCCACCTTCAGCGCACTCTCTATTACCTCAATAGCCTTTTGCGGTAACTTTGGGTGGACCAATGCAGCTCTGTCATTAGTAAGGATCAGGTTTCCGGAAGCATTCATGACCCCAGGCAATTTTGAGACTTTGATATCTGCACGCTCTTCTATCTTCTTGATCTCGGCACCCAATGCACTAGATGAAACGATGAGGCCGTTTGAATTTCCTGAAACGAGTGAACCCACGACCGAACTGTCGTTTATAAACGTTTTGATAGCGGTAACACCTAAGGCTTCCTCTAAACTCTTTGTTGTCTTCTCTTTTAAGTGTGGCGGGGTGAGTGCAATATCATCTGTACAGGTGGCGAATATCCCTATATGCGGATTACCATCAAAATTGAACCGCCTAATCATGACATAAATTCTTTTCCTTTAAGCAAGCTTGGCTTCTAAAACGCCATCCTCGTCTTTTGTGACCTTTACCCTGATTCTGGATGGTGGCTTCTCAGACCCTCTCTCCCATATCTTCTCGCTAATTTCGGGATCGAGCTTGATCTCTTCTGCTTTTGTGTGCCTTGAAAGGTAATCTCTAACCTCTGTTATTGCCCTATTGCTTCTCTTCCATCTCGGAACCGACTTTGCACGTCTCAAAGGAATTGTGTAAATCTGCTCTTCTGACATATCTTTACTCACTCCTCCAGATTGTTCCTTCTCCAATGCCTTCTCTTTGGATGAGTTCTAACGCTCCTGTTTGTTCTGGCTATCACCCAAACTGGAAGCCTTCTGTTCTGTTTTCCGGACTTCGCAAGCCTGAGTTTTCTTCCCTTCGTCTTCTTACTCAATCTGATCACCTTCATTAGTATGAACTTTAAATGATGCGGATTATAGCTATATCTCTCTATACCTCTTAACTGTTTTTATAGGAACTTTGGATTATATATAAACATAACTGTGTAGATCTGTTTAAAGTTAAAGTAAGGATTTCTTCAATATCGCTGATGATGATGTGATGCCGGTTAGTGCGTCAGACCTGTACGTAGGTTCAGGTGAGACATATACAACGATACAGCATGCAGTTGATAATGCCACTGAAGGAGATACGATTGTTGTTCGTGATGGGACTTACACTGAGAATGTTGATGTGAACATTGAACATTTGACGATAAGGTCTGAGAATGGTGCAACGAGCTGTATTGTTCAGGCATCAGATCCGGAAGATCATGTTTTTGATGTATCAGAGGATTATGTAAATATAAGTGGGTTTACGGTGACTGGGGCAACAGGCTGGAATAATGCTGGAATATATCTTAATAAAGCTGATAATTGCAACATCTTTGATAACAGTGCGTCGAATAACTATGACGGCATCAATCTGATTTATTCAGACAAAAATACATTATCAAGAAACATCGTATCAGATAACGACGTCTTTGGTATCTTGCTACAACACTCTGACAATAACGCACTCGAGAAAAACACCTTAAATGCAAATAAATACTTCTCCGGAATACTCCTATTTTATTCTAGCAATAACATACTCGAGAAAAACACAGAGTCGAATAACGGCATTGGCATCTTACTAAGGGAATCGACCGACAACACCATAACAAATAACAACATCACGGACAACGCCTGTGGCATAGTTCTGACTCATTCGAGCAACAACTTCATCTACAACAACATCTTCAACAACGAGAACAACGCCTACGACAACGGCAATAACATCTGGAACATCACAAAAACAGGAGGAATAAACATAATCGGTGGGCCTTATTTGGGCGGAAATTACTGGTCAGATTACATGGGTGTTGATGATGATGGAGATGGACTGGGCGATACACAGATTCCATACAATTCAGATGGAGATATAGGCAGTGGTGGAGACTCTCACCCACTGGTAGAGGTGTCCACACCAAATCCTGCAACAACACCACCGAACGAAGAGATCCCTGAATTCCCATCAATCGCAATTCCGGCAGCGATGATCATGGGAATGCTGTTCTTCTTAAAGAGAAGGAGAAAGAACGAGTAAGTGAAAGGGTTTCAGCCTTTCACGCATATGAAGAACCACCAAATTTATACTCGCCCATAACAATACAAAAGATAAGAATGCCCCTTCTCACCTTTCTTATCGGAGCAGTGTTCATCTCCCTGACAGGCGTCATGGCACCCGGACCTGTGACTGCCGTTACCATAGGAGAAGGAAGCAAGTCTCCTCATGCCGGGGCGTTTGTTGCCATAGGTCATGGGATAGTTGAGTTTCCGTTGATGATTGCGATATTCTATGGTTTTGGGTATCTTTTGAGTCTATCCCACCTCCCCAATTAAACTCCCTCAACCATAATATTTTTCACACTCCGGTCCAAGCAGGGAAAGTATCTTCAACAAAACATCCTTCATATTCGCCACTTCACAATTAACCTTGTTTCCGATTTTAACAACAACTTCGCTAACACCCCTGAAGAGGTAAAAGACCCATTTCATTGTAGGCCTCACGATTGGTTTTCCTTTCTGATCGGGTACAGTCTTACAGGTTTCTTTCAACCTATCTCTTAGCTTCCACTCGGCAATCGAGTATCGTTCATGCATAGATTCAGACTGAAACAGAATCCACCGCTGCAAAACGCCTCCATAGTTTGATCTGGTTGTGTAGAAAGTGTAACGCGAATCCTCGGCGGGTATCATATCAAAATCGCCATCCAAAAGATCTTTTGCTTCATTGATCGTGGCGGGAACCCGGGTGATCTAGATTGCTTTTTACCATCATGACATTCATACGTCCCATGGACGTTGAAACTTGTGGTATCAGCATGAATTATCTTCGTTCCCAGATCAAGCTGACTCATGACCTCAAGAATGGTCTCGTTGAATAGCTCTGTCGGACCATATTCATAAATGGCATCCAAAGTCCTTCCCAAAACATGGTCATTAAGATCGGAAGGCTTTATGCCTTCCCCAATTAACCTTTCAACA
>JAXHTJ010000121.1:0-6927 GCA_034190245.1 Halobacteriota archaeon
TTAAAGGTTAAAAAGTACCATGCTCCTGATAAATGCGCCATCTGGCAGAAGGTGAAAGAGTAACCTCTAAACTACGACCGCTGGAGCAAGTTTTACTGGAAGAAACAGTTGGAGGAGAAATAGTTCATAAGAGGAGAAAGAACTTGAGAAACTGGAGGTATATCATTTAAAAATTATCAATGAGGTTTACAAATCCCTGATAAGTGATAAAGAGATTCAGGGGCAGATTGAGATAATAAGAGGACATGAATGGGTTAAGGTGATTGAAGGTGGTAAGAATGGATGAAAAAATAAAACATTTTGTAGAGGAGATCAAATCATATCTAATCGGGATTTACAAAGAGAGGATTAAACAGGTTATATTATATGGCTCTTACGAGAGAGGTGATGCGACCGAAGATTCAGATATAGATCTGCTGCTTGTAGAAGAAGATGGGAACAGGATACTTGGTGCACATATAATAGGTCCATCAGCATAAATTCTTATCCAGGAATTTGCCGTCCTGATGAACTGTTCTGATCCAAAAGAGGTCTTTAAAAGGACGGTACACGTGCATCCGACGCTTTCAGAGCTTATGAACGAGGCACAGACCTTGTGGGAGGATTAAATATCAGAGGAAACACCTATCATCAGAGCCTAAGATGTCTCCTGTGGTTGCCGAGGCAAATCCCCTACATCCTCCGCAGCTCCATTTTATCTCACACGATCCGCACCGCCCATTGTAATCTCTATTTCTTATCCTTACCGCGGTTTTTGAATTCCAGGCAGCTTCAAGGTCGTCCACATGGCCGATCTTGACAGGAGCCTTCCTACACGGATAAACCGAACCATCAACATCGACACAGAAAAGGCAGATACATGCAGCACATCCGGCCCTCTCATCAGGCAGATCGGATGCTATTGTGCAGTATGGCGGGTCTTCAATGAAGATCCTTGTAGAGCCTTCCCAATCGTACACCTTCTCGTAAAAAACTTTTCTCTGTTTGGATGATGGTGAGATTAATAGTGAGCCAGCCCCGATCGGAGTCAACTCTCGGACATGAAATTTGTTGACCTTCCCATCGAGCTCCTCGAATAGGTCAAATATCGTCTCTACATTCCCATTTGATATCGTCACTCCAACAGTAACTCTCAGTCCCAATTCTCTTGCATTCTTTAGACCTTTAACAGCTTTACCATAGCTCCCTTCTCCACGAAGCAGGTCGTTTTCGGTTTTGGTTCCTTCAAGACTTATCTGGAGCCCCCCACACCCTGACTCAACCAGTTTCGAAGTGTACTCCTTACTCAACTTCAGGCCATTTGTAAGAAGATGGGGGTAGGCTCCTTCGGACTTGATGAAATATACCAGATCAAAGAGGTCCTTTCTTAAAGTGGGCTCACCACCCGAGATATTCATAGTATGCTCCTCGAATCCTAACTCGTTTGAAAAGTCGACCATCAGCTTTATACGTCTCTTCAATTCCTCAGTAGATGGTCTGTTCCTCGGTTTGAATCTTGAGTCTCCCACATAGCAGTGCTTACATGAGAGGTTACAATTATCGAGAAGATGAATCTGGCTTATAAGTTCTTTTGGCTTAGGGCAATCCGGATGTAAATCCATCTTAAGCGCCATTTCGACCAACTCCTCCAATTACTTCGTTTAAAATCTTCCTCTCGCTATAATATGATAAACTTTGATATGGCAAAATCTCGATGGGGTAGTTCCAGATTCTGTGCTTCCATCGGAAGTCGATAATCGGGCCTAAAGATCTGAGGAATATCTGTTTCCATATTGGTAGCTCATTTAAAGATTTCTTCTTTAAAAATGCCATTTCACTCATGTATGCGATACTCCTCAGTTTCTGATTCTCGGAAGGTGTGAACCAGGGAAGCTCAGGAGAGTTGTTCGTCCAATCCTCTCTACATAAAGATTTTAGATCCTCTCCCCTTCTAAAACCAGCATCAAAAGCCATATCGTAGTACTCAGTGCCAAAAAATGGTAGGGTCACCCTGATGAAAGTCTCGGCATTGCACATCTCCTCAACATAGTCTGCAAGATCCACCGTCTTTGAGACATCTTCCATACTCTCGCCAAGGTAGCCTATCATGAAGAAGAACTCAGAATAGAGATCATTTTTTCCTATCAGCTCTGCTGCGTGTTTTGTATCTTCTACCTTTATATCTTTGTTCATCCGTTCAAGAGTCCTCTGAGATCCACTTTCTGCACCAATACATACTTTATAACAGCCTTTATCCTTCATCTTACTCACAAACTCTTCATTTATGTAATCTGCCCTTGTCAAGCAGCCCCACTTCAAATCACGCTCGAAAAAACCGTCCATGATATCATAAGCTCTTCTTCTGTTTGCCATAAAATTGTCATCGAAGAGATAGAGCGCATCAAAATCCACCATCTCGGATAACGCATCAATATCTTCAAAGACCTTCTCCGGTGTTATACCCCTCCACTTCCTTTTCCAGAAGCTCTTCTGGTAGCAATAAACGCATCTATGTGGGCATCCACGACTGGTAGTATGATAGTATGATCTCATGCCTTTGTAATTATGAACGTATCTATCAGGCTTTATGAGGTCCCATGGCAATGGCATAAAATGATCAAGATCCACAGGACCATCCGAGGCGGGATTATCAACTATCTTATCATCGCAAAGGTATGAAACGTCTGAAACCTTCCTGCAATCTTCTGAGATTACTTCACCTATCTTTTTAAGGGACTCTCCCCTGATTATGAAATCCACGTCCGGATTCTTGAGAAGAAACTCCCTGTTCAAGGTCGCAAATACACCGCCAAGAAGAACCCTGCATCCATACTCTTTTGCTCTACTGAGCGTGCTAAGAGATGTGGCATATTGCAGGTTCATACCGGCGCTCACACCCAGGATATCGGCATCAGATAGTTCAGAATCCACTCTTTTGTCCCCATCAAACCTGGCATCTATTATAACCACCTCGTGCCCGTTGTCCAAAAGTGCCTTTGCAGGATACAAAAGTGAGTAGGGTGGAACATATGTCGCTTTGACAAAATTTTTTGGGTAGTACAGTACCGCCTTCATCTCTTCACCAACGCTGGAATTACTACAGTATCGGGTCCTGATATTGGGTGATCGGTTGAAGCCTTCACAGTGAGGTCAACGCACGGAAGAAAGTCTATTAGACGTCTCTTCTTGAAATGCAAGAGGCTCGTGATTCCGATCTCATAGATCATCCTCATCTCTTCTCCATCAACAGAAACGTCTATCACATCTGGTTTTAAAGCTTCCTGTTTTACAATCCTATCTGGCCAATTGTTACTTATTTTTCCCCCAAAACCGCTACCACTCATTCCAAATAAACTCTTCTCAACAAAGCCTATTTCCTTCTCTTCTGCAACACAGGACTTAACCCCTTCAATCTTCTCTGAACTCATCATCCCATCCAGAAGTTCTGTAAAGGCAAAATCCTTGCTCTCATAAGGTGCCAACTTGAGATTGCTTGCAAGTGGTTTATCGGACTCTATGGCTGTTTCATAGTTCGAATATACCGTATCAAGATCCCCGTTCAAGTTGAAGAAAGGCTCAATGATGTCATAATATTGTAAATCGTCTTCGTCTCTTACAAAATCATATCTGAAGAGTCCAAATCCAGTTATAACCTCGCACATCCTTTTTAACATATCCTGTAGTCGGTTGTGAAGTGAAGAGTTCTCACTTTCATATAAAGCCACCTTGGGCAGTCCATTAGACCGACTTCTAAAGTAACTGGACAAAATGGGAAACACATTGGAATATGATAGCATAGAACCGCCCTTCAAATCGATCATACCTCCGCCCTCGATAAAACCACATGCGCCCCATACAATCGAACCTGGTGTGCCCGGCTGAGTGTTCAGGTCAAAACATACATAACTCCCTTTACTGTTTCTCATAAAGTCCAGTCTTGCGAGAGTAATAGATTCAGGTGGGTCTTTCAACCCTTCAATCCTTCTGACGAAATCTTCTTCCATGTGCGGATAGATGGCCCCTTCACATCCTTCATATAAGGCAGCGACGGCCTTCAAAATAGTTACATTATATGAACACAGCTCTTCAAATAATCTCAACTCCAGAATCAGAGGTATAGTAGAAAAACGGAGATAACCCGCAAGCGGACCGACTCTGGACTCGATATAATCTTTTAGATGTGAATAATCGCCAGTAAATTCCATTAACAGGGCCACCTCCCAAAGTCCTAAAATCACTGTTTTTTAAAATTAAACACATCAGCCCTTTGAACACTCTGCAGACCATTCCTTCTCCATCTATGTCACCTCCTCTCCTTTTTTAATCCCGCAATCACATCTCTTTGAGCAAACATAAAAGCGAGATTTCCGAACATCAAAAGATAATTAAATATTATACTTAAGACTTTTGGCGATCGTAACATTTTTTTCATTCATTGTGTGGTGGCATGGGGATAGGTTTAAATGATTTGGAAGCGTAGGGATCAAGGACAAAAGGAATGTTAGTAGGGTAGGGCCGATGAAATATGCAGAGAAAGCATTTTTATATTCTCATCTCTTTTTTAATATCTTTTTTGATACTTGCTGCTTTTATCGTATATCTAGAAGAGATACCGCTTGATAACTACCTGTTTATCTTAATAAATCAGAGATTGGCCTTTGAAGGACTTGATCCCTTCTTTTTATTTGGGGCAAGGGTACTGGTTTATATTCCAATGGTACCCGCAGCATGGCTATTTCTAAAGGGTGATAAAGAGACCAGAATGATTATAATATTTATGTTTATGGTTGTCTTCTTCTCCAGAATCATCTACGAGACGTTTAAGTCTATGACTGGTCGGCTCAGACCATATGATTATCTCGAAGACGTGCGGTTGATCGTTGAGAAGAGGCCTGAGTTGAGTTTTCCATCAGGACACGCAACAGTGGCATCCGTCTTGACAACCTTTGCCTTCTACTTCAGAAGAGATAAGAGCAGATACTTGATGATACTGTACCTGCTGACTGTTGCATATTCCAGAATCTATGTTGGAGTTCACTATCCACTGGATGTGGTGGGTGGAATACTTCTCGGTGTATCGACATCACTTGGGTTTGTGGCTCTGTATGAAACATTTAGCCGCAAGTTTGAGTAAAGAGACGTATTAAAAAATGACCTTCATAGCAAGGTTTGGGCGGGAGGGGTTGCTGTGGAATGCAGGTTCGATCATTCGTTTGACGATTTTTGCACAGCCTGCAATCTCATCAGTTTTAGCCTTTCATAAGCGGTAAGTAGGCCGATGGTTAAAAGAGCATAAAAGTTGTATAAAAATGGAAGAACGACGACACTCAATCCCGCGAATGGCATTGATGATGATGATGATCCATAAAGATCTTCTATAATGGGGCCGATTGAAAACAGATTGAACAAGATAAAAACAATTAAAGCTTTCCTTCCAAATGACCAGGGCTTAACCTTTACTTCCTTCACATTTATAATTGTTCCGATGATAATTCCGATAACCAAACCAATTGGTATTACATATTGCAACCAAAAAATACTATAAAGAGGATCATATGGCCCCAATATTCCCCCTCAGGTAAGGGCCATGGTATTGCCAACAGCAGCCCTATCAGCAGTCCTAGCCCAATCCCCCTCTCCATCCCAAGGCTTAAGAATACCTTTGTGGATTTTTCATCTGTTTTTTTTTGGTCATTTCTTCTTCAGTATTTTTGGCCATATCATAACCGTGAACTATTGCACATGATAGGAAATACAAAAGTATGAGAAAGATAATTAATGTGTTTAATTTAATGTGATACATAAACATCGCTATCACAAACATAGCAAATGGGTATGCCCACAAAAAGACTAAAAAAATCAATATTTTCCTCCAATCTGGTTTTAATAACTCTAAGACTATTTCGGTCGTGGTTTTCGGTCTATTAGCAATCCCTTTTTGCATCTCTTTGTTTTTATCGTAAGAGTAGAATAATAGACAACAAATGAGGTAAAATAAGATTGATCTGATCATATATTTGATGGGTATGGAAATATGGACCCCTAAATCAATATTTAAAAGGTTTAATATTGGGTATGAGAATAAAGTTGATGTCTCGAAAAAATTACCCAGAAAAAAAATCGGTCCACCAACAAAAAATAAAATTATTGATAAGACTATTTTCCTTAAATCTGGTTTTAGCAAATCTTTTAATTTTTCATTTTTTGTTGAGAAATACGCGAGAATTAAAAGAAGTATTACTATCATACTGATTTCTTCAAAACCTTTATGATCTCTGTCCGATAGATTGCCAGTAATGATGTTACCGCTCGAGGAGTCCAAAAGGATACTATAATACAAGTTTTTCAATGCAATGTTGTTCGTAAGTGTGTTTTTGCTCGAAGAAGAAAGGTAGATGCCATACTCATCGTTCGAGTTCGCGGTGTTGTTTGTTAGCTTGTTGTTGCTCGAAGAAGACAGGCGTATGCCATCGTGGTTGTCTATTACATTATTTTCATAGACGTTGCATTCATTAACACCGCTTCCAAGATATATTCCAGCCTTGTTCTGTTCAGTCGCACCCGTCACCGTAAACCCACTTATATACACATAGTTTGAAGTCAAATTAAAGACATGATCATTTAGATCTGTAGCCTGAACAATGGTATTGGCAGCCCCATTTTCAGACCTTATCGTCAAACGCTTGTTTACATCAATATTTTCATCATAATTTCCATCCCTTACGACAAACATGTCCCCATCACTTGCATTATCTATTGCATCCTGTATCCTGATAAAATCTGCATCATTATCATTGTCATCAACAAACCAGGTCTCAGCGGATGCAGTTCCAATTAAAATAGTAAAAAGTAAGAGCGAAAATGCAAACGAAATCAAACTGAATCTTTGGTTTTTAGACATGAGATTCTTGTATAAATTAGAGTTTTTCGAAAAACCTCCACCAATGA
>JAXHTJ010000122.1:0-6895 GCA_034190245.1 Halobacteriota archaeon
TTATATGGTATGGAAGATGGGTTGCAATTAGGCGTGGCCATCCCAATCTTTGCCACTTCTAAAATAGGCCGAGAGATCCTTTTAAATAGAGTTAGATACATGAAGAAACAGATTTTAATAAAAACCGCCGATCTACCAGAACTCGAAGAAGAATGGCAACCAAGACCTCTATTGTGAGTTCACCTCTCACCCTATCCTTCAATAGAGCTCACAATTTTGTTTATGGCAAGATCAAGATCTTCTCTTTTCTCTATTGTGGGCATCTTGCTCAGCCCTCTCAACTGATTGAAACGCATGAATACCTCTTCCTTGAACTCCTTCACATGTATCTTCTTTTTCTTCCTTTTTTTGTAGTCCTTAGAGAGTGTCTCGAAGTCATTGTGCACTATATGAAGCAGCTCATGGATGATAGTGTGCTCAACAACCTGCTTTCTCAATTCAGTATTCTTTACCTTCTTAAGCTTCTCACTGATCTCGATTCTGAAGTTGTCATCGGTTTTTCTTGAAATTTTGATCTTACTCTTCCCTTCCAGAAGAAGAGCCTCAACATCTATGTCCTTCTCCTCAATGTAACTTATCTTTACCCTACCCAGAACATTCTTAGGGAGTTTTGAGTATTTGCAGCTTATATCATGTTTTTTCAGTTCTGGAAATACCTTTATACACTCTTTCAGCCATCTGGAAGTCTCTTCTATCTAAATCACCCAACCAACGACCAATTTTCATTGCAATAATCTTATTTTATCAACAGGATCTGTTATCTCAAAATCACCGCTCTCTATCATCTTTTTAAGCCTCGTTTCAAGTTTTTCAGCCCCAAATCTGTCAGATAACCTCAAACCAACCGGTATCAATCTTCCATCGATCTCTACCCCACCAAGGGCTGCTTTGAAGGCTCCTGCGCTGCAAGAGTTTACACAGGCACCACAATTGAAGCATGATTCGGGATTGTGATTGTAAGAGGTGAATGCGCAAGTGGGGCATAAGGACTCGACCACACAATCCTCGCATTCGATACATTCATCCTCACTGAAATCAACTTTTAGGTCCGTACCCTGCCATACATCTGCATAAGTGCTATTCTGGAATGGAACACGGTCATGAATGTCGGCAACGGGAAGTACTGTATCCTCATCCATAATGCACACATCCTTCAAGATATCATCATCTGTTATAGGTATCGGCACAGCAACTGATGTGATCACCTCGGGCCCATCAGAGGTGAGAAACCCTCCCATGCACTCAGGATCCATGTCGAACATATCTGAAGAGATGGACAGATTCGGCCTATCAGGAGTTGCTCCTGTTCCCTCACCCACCACATATCCAACAGCGCCGTTCAAAAGTATCTTTGTACCTATACCCACAGACCTTAGGTGAGGGTCGTTTTCAAGAGGACTTATCTCGCCGCATCCACTGAAGGTAAACTCACCATTTTTCAGAGGAGTCACATGAAATATCGTCTTAACAGCATCATCCTCTCTATTCACAAAGCCCATGTAGTTCTTGAAAGCACCTCTCGTGGTGAACATCCGGGCAAAGGAGATATCATCCTTTGAGATCCTCTTCTCGAAGATTTTTCCATCATCTGCTTCAACCATCACATCGATCTTTCTTCCCTCTACAAAGTCCCTGAAGAGATGACCGCCGCCATAACATGGATCGTCTTTGCTGTGCATCGTTCCGTAGGTGATTACGTCGACGAGTCCGAGCCTCTCATTCGGACAGGGGCCGGGTAAAGAGAAGACGCCATTTAGCCAGACCTTGTCAGCCCTCTTGAACTCCCCCCTCTCTGCGACAGGGATGGAAAAAATCGCTGCTGTTCCGGACATTATACCCCTTGTCGCTGTGGTAACAACGTCCACTTCCTCGGGAGCCTCTCCTCTCTCTCGAATTATCTGAGAGATCTCCTTTGCGGTCATCACAACCGCTTCTTTTTGCTTTATCTTCTCTTTTATTTCAGAGATGCTCTTCTTCAATTCCTCCCTCTCCTTACTATCTCATCCATAAATCTCTTCTTGATCTCTATCGGTGAAATCCCGATTACAGAGACATCCGCATTTCCAACTTCTGCTTTGATCACCAGAACCTGCTTCTCTCGCAAGCCGAGTGCTCTTTTGACCTCATCACCAAGCCCTTCCTCTGATGACATCGTCCTTGAATTCTTGATCCCCGAAGCCTTCGCAGTCTCGCAAAGATTGGTGCAAAGAGAGGTGTTCGTTGCCTGTGAACCGGTTGAACCATAGCATCCGTTGTCGATGATGATCAGGAGGTAATTCTCCGGTGCGTGAACGGCTATTGTACTGAGAGTCCCCAGATTCATCAGAACAGATCCGTCACCCTCGAGGACAACAACTCTCTCTTCTGGCTTTGCAATGGCAAGCCCCAGACCTATCGAAGAGGCAAGCCCCATAGATCCGAGCATATAAAAGTTAGCGGATCGATCTTTTACAGAGTAGAGCTCCTTTGCGGGGATTCCAAGATTACAGACAATCAGTTCATCTGTTACTTCATCCATAATAGCGCGTATAGCATCAATTCTCTTCATCTCAATCCTCCAGGATTAAATTCGGACCCAGTACAACCGCAACCGGCCTTTCTTCTCCAAAAGCCGTGGTAAAAGCCTCTGAGACCCCAGACTCCACACCACTCAGATCATCGATATAAAAGCATTCGACCTCAATGCTATCCAAAAGAGAGAGGAGGGCCTTTCCCATAGGTCTTTGTGCTGCAATCTTCTCTTTTTGAACCCCCCTGTGGCTTATCAGCAGGAGTAACGGAATCTTATATGTCTGGTTTAAAGATGCCAGGGCATTTATACAGTTTCCAATACCGGAGGACTGCATTATTATTGCAGGTCTTCCCCCTCCGAGGTACACACCACTGCACACCCCAACGCCTTCTTCTTCCCTTGTGACAGGCAGATGGGTCATCTCCTCATCCTCCGATGCCAATTCGATGATGAATTGAGTCCAATTGCAGGGAAAAGAAGCGATAAAATCAATACCTGCCTTCTTCATTGCTCTATAAACGGCTTCACTTGCAAGAAGAGAGATCAAGATATCACCTTCTCCACCTCAACCCAGCCATCAACTATCCCGACATCGTTGAATCCCAACTTCTTAAAGAGCGAAAGCGATGATATATTATCCTCCAAAATCCTTGCCTTTACCTTCTTATAACCATCCGTAACAAACCTCTTTATCTCCTCTGACAGTAGCTCTTCTGCCACATTCATCCTCCGGCTTTCAGAAGAAACACCGATCTGGTAGATCCAGATTTCGCCCTCAACATCCAGGTTAGGAAAACTGACGAGGAAGGCTATTATCCTGCCCTCAGATTCGGCAAGGAGGAAATACCTACCGAAACAGATAGCCAGATACTCATATGTTCCATCTACGGATCCTCTCAACGGTGAGCACCTGCTTGCCAGTTCCTCGATTTTATCCGCATCTTTCTCTTCTGCCTCTCTTACAGTGAACTTCATCTCTTTCAAATAATCAACTTGGACTACAGCCTAATATCAATTTTGATAACTGACCTTCAAAATTTAACCAACCTTATCATCTGTTTTCTATCTCTTTTTTAAGAACTGAGTAGGCTTCCCGGTTACACACTGCAAAGGTAATTACCTCTATATTTGTTTGCTCACTCGAATGTTCCTTGACTTTACCAACCATCACTTTTGCTGCCCTATTTATCGGAACACCACCTATAACGGTTCCTAAAGCCGGAAAAGCAATACTTTTAAGCTTAAGTTCCTCTGCAGATAACAAACTATTCTCGGTGGCCTCTTTTATCGTATCTTCAGTGGCTATTAGATCTGAATCAACCGCAACAGCGTGGATAACATATTTTGCATTTAACGAACCGGCTTTGGTGACTATCACATTACCCGGGTCTATTGGAGCCCTATCTTTTGCCTCATCTTCGATTTTTTTCCCTCCTTTCTGCTTAATTATTAAAGCGATACCTCTATCCATGTCCAAATAAGGGTTTGCTCCACTGACTATCGCATCAACAAAAAGGTCAGTGACATAGCCAAAATGTGCCATTACCTGTGTGTTTCTCACCCTCGTCATCTTTCAAGCCCCAATTCAAATAGCCTCTCTTTTGTGGGAGTCCCATCCTTTGGATCCCAGCCCCGCTCCGCTCATTATAATAATCATTTAACAATCTTTCTATATCCACTCTTAATATTATGGTCTTTTTCTTATAATAATCCATCATAATCTTCGTCCCATCAGGTGAATCACGTGGTGAAAGCCATACCTTTGGGCAGACGTCATCTCTTCTTGTGAATCCCTCCCTGACGTTGAGAAGCTTGAAGAGATTGAAAGCCCTTTCTCCGAGCTTTTTGAGTTCTTCAGTACTGATTCCGATTCCCGTTGCTGCTGAATAGAGTGAGGCGACCAATTTTAAACTCGATGCCTCTGCGGTTGGCAGAAGTGCAGTTGATACGCAGGTGCCCACGCTGTTAAAGGCAGCCATGACATCTTCGCAATGCTTAGCGTATCTTGCAACATTGAACCTCCCATAGTATGGTGTTGGCTCAAAGACCCTATCAAATTCGTCTTTAGAGACGCCCATGTTATTGATATCGTCTTTTAGCATGCCGAGGGGTAGACCTGCCAGGGACTGGCGTGATTCCAGCCCTCCATGGTGCGGCCTGGGATTTGTTATATTTGCGAATCTTTCGCAGTCAAGTGTACTGAATCTGCCATAGCGTATCGAATCAGCTCCTTTAACGAGGCCTGGCCCCGGAACAAAATAATCCGGGTCCATTCCAATCTTCTTAGAAGTGGGATACCATCCATCGGCCAGGATATCTCCAAAGTCTTCTCTACCTGCAATCCTGTTGAACAGATCGACGTAACTCTCAAAATCCCTCTGTAGTTCCATCCCACCACTCACTTTTTTTGCTATAATCCCATCTTCGTAAAGCCTTGTGACCCAGTTGACGATTCCTGATGTTGTCAATGAACACATTCCAGCTCTGTTGCAGATGTCAAGCAGTTTTACCGCTTTTCTATGATCCATAATCTCCAGTCTCTGGCCAATCCTGGCAGGGAGCATGTAATGACCCGTGAAGGTCGTAATGCCAAAATCAGAATCTTTTATCTCGTAATCGACCTTGCAGGCAAGCATGCAACCATTACAGGCTAAATTATTATGACTTTTTTTGTCTCAAGCCACTTTTTTGGGCCATATAATCTGGTCCACTCACGATTGCTCCAGTTGCCCTCGGCAACTAATGGCGCTTGAATAGCCCAACCGGATGCTATTCCCAGGGTATGGAAGGACTCAAGAAAGGGGAGGACTTTTCTTGCGCTCTCATGCATGGAATCAACAATTTTTAAGAATCTCTTCGAATCTGAGATCTTTATCCCTTTTGAACCACGGGTAACGATTGCCTTGACATTTTTACTCCCCAGAACCGCCCCGAATCCAAACTTGCCGAGTGTGCCAAAATAGTCAACTATCGCCATTGAATACCGCACTAAACTCTCGCCAGCCCTACCGATGGCAATTACACCAGATCCAGTGTATCTGTCAATCAGATGATCGGTAGTCTCATAAATGTCTTTTTCCCCCAGAGATCGCCTGCACCACAAATTTTTACATCATCATCAAAAATTTTCAGATAAACTGGCTCATCTGCTCTTCCAGTGATGATCACATGATCGTAGCCGGAATTTTTAAGCATCACCCCGAATCTATTACTTCCTGCCACTGTGTTATCGATAATGTGCTTCTCTTCTCTTGCAAAGATCGGGGATTTGTATGTTGCCGTTATCTTTGAGGCACCGGGAGCAAGTGTACCGACAAGGGCACCCGCGCCGATCACAACCGGACTATCCGGTGAAAATGGATCCACACCAGGTTTTTGAAGGTCGTAATAGAACTTATTGTTGACTCCCCAGCCGCCGATGAACTTTTCGACCACTTCTGCATCAAGTTCTTCTTCTTTAACATCGCCGGTGGTTAGGTCTATCTGTAGAACAGCACCTGCATATCCACCTTCCATCTATGCTTCTCCAACTATGCCTCTTGCACAGGTGCTATGGCACCATATAAACAGTACTTGGCACAGAGCACACAACCTTCTATACACTCATCAGTAAAGCTAATTTCATTTGGCTTCCAGCTTCCACCTTTCATGTAGCCACGTGTTATCACGATTCTCGCTTTTAGAGGGTTGAAGGCATGTGTGTACTGATGGGAGCAGATCAATTGGCAAGATAAACACTGAGCGCATTTCTCTTCATCGATTATTATCTTCGACTTCTCAATTGTCATGATTCCAGATTGATTATATTCTCATCATCTATAGAATTATCCCTTAACCCTTCCGGGTCGATAAATCATTTTTTTGCCTCTTCTTCCTCTTTCATACCAAACATTGTCTCAAAGACTTCAAACACATCTTCAAACTCTGCAAGAGCAACCAGATTTCCCTCGATAGATGCAAGCCCATCACAGAAGGGGTCTATAAAATTCTCTATCTCCCCGGTGAGCAACCTTACAAGATCGTAATATTCCATGCTCATAATGATATCCGGCTCTTTACAGGATCCAGGTTCCGGTGGTCCCTCGAGTATTCCAAAAGGCATCATGCTGATTCGGACGTATTCAAGCCCCCTCTTTGTATGAGCACTCTCTATGAGGAGTGTCATGGGAGGCATATTCGTCATCATTGACATCATCTTCTGGAAGACCGTTCCACCCATAGAGCTGGTCATCACATTTGCGAAAGAGTCCGTATATCCGACGATCATAAAATCAAAGAATAGCTTGTAAGGTGTCGGCTCCTCGTTTTTGTCCGATATAAAGTCACAGGTCTTGTACCAATCCTCAGGTAACGGCGGATTGGGTTTCATATGTTCTTTCTCTT
>JAXHTJ010000123.1:0-6874 GCA_034190245.1 Halobacteriota archaeon
AGTTACAGAAGTTAAAACAATGATCACGCCGAAGGGTGAAAAGAAAGCTATGGTCACATTATCGATGGACGATTCGGCAGATGACATCATTACTCGCTTAGGAGTGTTCTGATGGGAAAGAGAATTATATCTCAAAATAGAGGAAGAGGAAGCCCAACATATAGGGCACCGTCTCACAGATACAAGGGACACCTTGAGCATATTAAAACTGGTAAGGATAAAATGATAAAGGGTGAAATAACCGAAATACTGCACGATCCTGCAAGAAATGCCCCAATCGGAAGAGTCAGATATGGGGATAAAAGCCAGTTGATTCTCATACCGGAAGGCGTTTCAGTCGGTGAAGAGCTGATCTATGGTGATTCTGCAGATATTAGGCCTGGTAATACAATGACACTCGGCAGTATCCCTGAAGGCGTTCAGATCTGTAACATAGAATCTCGCCCTGGTAGTGGCGGTAATTTTGTCAGATCTTCCGGCGTCTATGGGTTGCTGGTGACACATGAGGCGGATAGAACGATGGTTAAATTACCGAGCGGTAAGACGAAATGGTTGAGTTCGAGATGCAAGGCCACAATCGGCGTAGTGGCCGGTGGCGGAAGAGTGGATAAACCTTTCTTGAAAGCAGGTAAAAAGTATCATAAATTGAAGCCAAAGGCTGCGAAATATCCCCGCGTGAGAGGGATTGCAATGAATCCTGTGGACCATCCATTTGGTGGTGGAAGCCATCAACATCCAGGAAAACCGAAGACTGTTGGTAGAGGGGCTTCTCCTGGAAGGAAAGTTGGTAGCATTTCAGCAAGGCGGACGGGAAAGAGGTGACTTATGGCAAAGAAGAGAAAGAGTGATGTTGGACCCAGAAGAAAGGGAGAGTTTACGTATAGGGGTCACAATCTGGAAAAACTTAAAAAGATGAATTTAGATGAGATAAGCGAGTTATTACCTTCAAAACAGCGTAGAAAACTGAAGAGAGGTCTAACAAAAGAAGAAGAGAAGTTTGTAAATCGTCTGAAAAAGACCGATGGACCGGTTAAGACACATCTTAGGGATATGATCGTTCTGCCTGAGATGATCGGAAAGACAATTGAGATACACGATGGCAGGAGATTTAATAGGGTGGAGATTCAGCCAGAGATGATAGGCCATCACCTGGGAGAATTTGCCTTAACGAGGAATAGAGTGTCTCATGGAAGCGCGGGTATCGGTGCAACCAGATCAAGCAAATTTATACCACTTAAGTGATATATGATGGAGTGATACATTTGGCAAGGGTTAAGTATACAAAAGAGATGGATCCTGAAGTGACATCAAGGGCGATGTTGTATGAGGTACATATATCACCAAAGCATGTTCGTGAGATCTGCAGAGAGCTCAAGGGTAAAAGAGTTACAAAAGCCAAGGAGTATCTTGAAGAGGTTATTAATTTGAGAAGCCCAGTTCCATTCAAGCGTTACAACAGAGATGTTGGGCATAAAAAGGGCAAAGTAGGCCCCGGGAGATATCCACAGAAAGCCGCTTCTGAGATCCTGAGACTTATCGAGAGTGCCCAGAGTAATGCCGAGTACAAAGGTCTTGAATCTGAAAGGATGAAGATTGCGCATATGACCACCCATAGGGGAAGAGTTATCGAAGGTATGATGCCTCGCGCATTCGGAAGAGCCACACCGAAAAATACAGAAACGACCACAGTTGAGGTAATTCTGGAGAGTTGGAGTTGATATGGCAATAGAGAAGAAATTCGTCAGTGAAGGGGTCAAAAAAGCTCTTACAAACGAGTACCTCACAGATAAACTTGAAAAGACCGGATATGGGGGAATGGAGATCAACAGGACTCCAATGGGTACTCAGATAACGGTTTATTCCCAAAAACCTGGAATGGTGATCGGAAAGGGCGGGAAGGTCATAAGGAAAATCACTTCGGATCTGGATGAGTTATTCAATTTCGATAATCCACAAGTAGATGTGCAAGAGGTTGGTAAACCTGAATTGAATGCACAGATGATGGCTTCCTCACTTGCAAACATATTGGAAAGAGGCTGGAATTTCAGAAAAGCAGGGTACAACACATTGCAGAGGATAATGAGATCGGGAGCATTGGGTTGCGAGATAATAATATCTGGAAAGTTAACAGGTCAGAGATCCCGATGCGCAAAGTTCCTGAATGGTTACATAAAACACTCTGGAAAGAGCGCTGAAGAGATAGTCAATAGAGGGTTTGCAGTTGCCAAACGAAAGTCTGGCGTGCTTGGTGTAAAAGTATCGATTGTAGCTCCAGACGTAACGTTTCCCGATGATTTTCAGTTGACAAAAAAAGAAGTTACAGAAGCAGAGAAAACTAGAGAAGTTAAAGAACCTAAAGAAGTTAAAGAAGCAAAAGAAGTTGAAGAGGTTGTAGAAGTCGTTGAAACTGAAGAAGAAAAAGAGCCAAAGGAAGCAAAAGAAGTTGAAGAGGTTGTAGAAGTCGTTGAAACTGAAGAAGAAAAAGAGCCAAAGGAAGCAAAAGAAGTTGAAGAGGTTGTAGAAGGGAAGGTGGAGGAACCGACTTCAGAGCCTGAAGAAGTAACTCCTGAAAAAGATGAAGTTGAAACGAAAGAAGTTTCAGAATCAGAGGAGGAAAAATGAGTATCCTTCGGCTAGATGAGATTCGAAAGATGAGTGAAGATGTGATGGAAGATCAATTGGAAGATCTGAAGAATGACCTTATAAGAGAGAGGGGGATTGCATCTGCCGGTGGAGCCCCTGAGAATCCTGGTAGGATCCGAGAGGTAAGAAGGACAATAGCAAGAATTAAGACTATTCAAAGAGAAATGGAGGAAACAGAATAGGAATGGCAGTTTGTGATAAGTGTGGGCTTCCCGATGATTTATGTGTCTGTGAAGAGATAGTAAAAGAGTCTCAGCGGGTTAAAATCACGACTGCAAGAAGACGTTTCGGAAAACTGATGACGATTGTAGAGGGTATAGATGACCCTAATATTGACTTGAGAGATCTCACAAAGAAATTGAAGGCAAAATGTGCATGTGGTGGGACTGTCAAAGACGGGCATATAGAACTTCAAGGCGATCACGCAGAAAAGATTAAAAAGATACTTATGGAGATGGGATATTCTGTTTATGGAGATAACCCCTAAAAATCTGATATACCATGAGTTGATTGGATTGAGCTTATCCGTTCATACGAGCACCAATAAAAGTTTGATTGGGCTTGCTGGGAAGGTTGTTGACGAAACACGCAATATGCTGATAATAGAGACCGGGAAAGGAGAGAAGAAAGTGCCAAAATCATGTTCAACCTTCAAATTCACACTACCAACCGGCACGGATGTAAAAGTCGACGGTAAATTGCTGGTCATGCGACCAGAGGACAGAGTAAGAAAGAAGATCATGTAAAAAGGGATTAATATGTTAAGAGAGGACATTGGACTGAACGTTACCCCACCTGATAATGAATGCACGGACAGAAGGTGCCCATTTCATGGTACTCTACCCGTCAGAGGAATAGTACTCGAAGGGACGGTAGTCAGTGATCGGATGCAGAACACAGTAGTCGTTCAAAAGGAGTATCTAAAGTTGATTCGTAAATACGAGAGGTATGAAAAGAGAAGATCCAAGATTCATGCGCATAATCCACCCTGTATAGATGCAAAAAATGGCGATAGAGTGAAGATCGCTGAATGCCGCCCATTGAGTAAGACAAAGAGTTTTGTGGTGATTGAGAAGTATGAAGGGACATAAAGCAAAGATTCCCCGGGCGCTCCCAACAGGAGCGAGACTGGATTGTGTTGACAACACCGGTGCAAGAGTAGTTGAAATAATTGCGGTAAAGAAGTACAGGGGAGTCAAGAACAGATACCCCAAGGCAGGGGTTGCCGACATGGTCATCGTATCTGTAAAGAAGGGCACACCGGAGATGAGGAAGCAGATTCTTCCAGCAGTAATCATCAGGCAGAAGAAGGAATACCGTAGGCGAAATGGGCTTCGCGTAAAGTTCGAGGACAACGCAGCTGTTATAACTGATGAAAAAGGCAACTTAAAAGGGACCGAGATCAAAGGACCGGTGGCAATAGAAGCGGTCGAGCGGTTCTCCCACATTGCGGCAGGGGCAAGTATCATCGTATAAAGGATGGCTGATAACCATCCAAATTACCCTTTTTTACCCGATTCCTAACTATTTGCTGTAGGGGAAAGATATTTAAATTAAAAACGTCAACTGTTCATATAATTCATATACCTGATTTATACGTGGTATGTGGGTAAGAAGAGAGTTATATCTCTGTTGAGCCTGCACGTCCCATAAAGGATATTCGGCATCTGTTGAGAATGAGGCATTATCATATTTATTGGGAATATGGAAGGTAAGATATGTCTTACGATATCGTTGAAAGATATAAACAGAATCCTATTATCACCCTTATAGACATTCCTTTTCCGTGCAATACTGTCTTTAATGCAGGTGCAACGAGGTATAACGATGATTATATTCTTCTGTTACGAGTCGAGGATTTATCAGGAAGGTCAGTATTTGTGCTTGCCAAAAGTCATGATGGCGTTCATTTTTCAATACAAAAAGACCCGGTTATGTCTTCATCGGATGAAGAGCCTTTCAGAACATATGAGAAGAGAGGGATAGAAGATCCAAGAATAACTAAAATTGATAAATCAGAGTTTGATGACCCCGAAAATGTCTTTGTTATACCACATGGTGCAAGGGATGTTCAGCCAGTCAAAGAGGCGAAGGAGCTTTTGGGTTTATCAGGGGATAAAGTAATCCTTCTTGCCGGTTATTTCAGGCAAACCAAAGGGTTTTTAAGGATAGTCAGATTATTCCCAGAGATAGCAAAGCGGGTGCCTGAGGCCACTCTTGTCGTTGCAAGTAAGAAGAGGTTATTTGGACTTGATGAGGATAGAGACAATTTCTTCAATGAGATAAACACTTCACCTGCAAAAGACAGGATTAAGGTCTTCCACGGTCAATTTCCTCAAAACACATTCGATACAATAATCTCAGCTGCAGGTGTGGTTCCTTTTCCTTATATGGCTGGAAGTCAGAGCGGGATGATGGCCCAAATTCTGGCATTCAATAGACCATTTATAGCATCCAATCTTGAATCATTTAAAAACATAGCTGATAAAAGCGTTGGGGGACTTGTTGCATCAAACGATATGGAATATGTTGACTTTATATGTCGGATACTTGAAGATGAAGAATTTGCCGCTCTACTATCCGGTAATATAAAAGAGTATGTCGAAAGGCACCTCAGCTGGGATATTATAGCTGATAAGCATATCGATGTTTACCATAAAGTATTGAGAGCACCTTTAAATCATGCTGAATACATATGTCAAATAGAGCCACAAAAAATAACCTGAACAACCATCTGATGGGGAAAAGATGAGAGAAAACGTCTTGAAATCATCCGTCTTCGGAGCTGTCTTGATAGTCTTAACGGTAGTAATATTGGCGAGCTCAATTTCTATATCTTCTGCGAAGGCAGAAGAACCCGTCATGGCATGGAACAGGACATTTGGGGGTGCTGGTGATGATTTTGCAAAATCTGTCCAGCAGACGTCCGATGGTGGGTTTATAGTTGCAGGAGACACTTTCTCTTACCAGGATGGCGCCTCTGATATCTTTCTAGTGAAGACAGATTCACGCGGAGAGAAAGAATGGGACAGGGCATTTGGGGGGACTGGATGGGATTATTCATACTCTATTCAGCTGGCATCTGATGGTGGATATATAGTTGCGGGAGGCACAAACTCTTATGGTGCTTCTGACGATCTCTGGCTTGTGAAGTTAAATTCGAGTGGGGAGGAGGAATGGAACAGGACATTTGGTGGGGATGGTGATGATTATGCATACTCTCTTCAGCAGACATCTGATGGTGGGTTTATAGTTGCGGGACTTACAGAGTCGTTTGGTTCTGGAGGTTATGATTTCTGGCTTGTGAAGACGAATTCAAGTGGAGTGAATGAATGGAACAGGACTTTCGGGGGGAATGGCGATGATTTTGCTTCCTCAGTGCAGGAGACATCTGATGGTGGATATATAGTTGCGGGAGGCTCGAACTCTTACAGTGGATCAAATGATTTCTGGCTTGTGAAGACGAATTCAAGTGGAGTGAATGAATGGAACAGGACTTTCGGGGGGAATGGCGATGATTTTGCTTCCTCAGTGCAGGAGACATCTGATGGTGGATTTATTGTTGCTGGAGTGACAGATTCGTTTGGTTCTGGAAGTCTCGATTTCTGGCTTGTGAAGACAGACTCGAGTGGAGATAAGGAATGGGACAGGACCTTCGGTGGATACAGTATCGATCATGCCTCATCTGTCAAACAGACCACTGATGGCGGATACATCGTTGCAGGGTATACGATGTCTTTCGGTGTAAGAAGTTATGAAGCATGGCTTGTGAAGACAAATTCAAGTGGGGAGAAGGAATGGGACAGGACCTTCGGTTATTTTAGTAACGATCGAGCATCCTCCGTTCAAGAGACTTCTGATGAAGGGTATATAGTTGCAGGACACACGACTTCTTTTGGTGCTGGTGACAGCGATGTCTGGTTGATGAAGGTGGGAGGAGAAGAGATACTCGAAAAGGAGAAAGCAAGGGAACCAAAAATTAAGACATACGAGATTCCGACAGAGACGAAGCGCGGTGAAACACCGGGATTCAAAGCGGCGTTTGCGATAATCGGTCTACTTACGGTGGCGTATTTTGTGAGGAGGAGATAAAACATATACCATCAGTCCTAGGTTGAGGATTTAGTCCTACCCATTACAGCTTTATATATAGCTTGATTACGAAGTTGAAGTAGCAGTCAAACTTCGAAGCTATATCAGTACTTCGGCAAGTAGACTAAACATTATAAAT
>JAXHTJ010000124.1:0-6782 GCA_034190245.1 Halobacteriota archaeon
TGAAGAAAACATATTTTGGAACACCACACTTTAAAAGATGTTTAGAATCCTCTTCCCACTCTCTCGGAAGATAGAGTGCTTCATCAATCAAAGTTCGATAAGGTCCATTCGTGTAACCTAGAAAAACACCAACCTGACAATTCTTAAATTTTCCCCAGACGTCCACAGTACTGCCGTTTTACACAGACTGAATCCTTACCATGTTTTGGGAATCCAGATTCGTCGATGTGTATGGAACCATTCACTTTATCCCCGATTAAGCTGCCAACATCCCTCTGAATATGATCTATTACTGGCCGCATATCCCATGGCGAATCGGATATAAAATGCTGAAGCGATTGATTGTTACTATCCGGTGTGTTTTTGGCATAGTTTGTCATATTACCACGACCCCTCTCAAGGAATATCCCCTGAAGGTATTGAAGCGATTGCCTTTCAACGCTACGAGTCTTGCTTTGGAAGTATGAAGTATATTCTTCATGGATCTGTTTTAATCTATCTGCTGCCATATGCAGGTCTTTAATCGTAAGTTTAACGAATTCCATCCCCTATACCCCTCGATTTTATTGATAGGGTATCGATGTGTATTAATGTTAGTATATCTGGTTGGAAGGGGTTTGGTCATGAGGGGAATGTGACAAAGTCAAGGTAAGTTATCTTATGAAAAGGAGATCCATAAAAATACGTTAAATTCCAACTAAGGCCCCGTGGATGCACCCGAATTTCATTTGGGTGTGGCGAGGATGGGGCATGATTTTGTTGGTTTTACTAAAGCCCGATCAGCCTTTTTAAAAAGGTAATTTTATTTAACCCAAGCTACGAAAAATGAGTGTATAATATTAAAGAAGTTGGTGGGAGAATTGATAGAAGAGATCGATGAACTGAGAACTGAGAAGAGAGCGATTATCCTTGCCCATAATTACCAAAGGCCGGAAGTTCAAGATGTTGCGGACTTTGTCGGTGATTCTCTGGAGCTGGCACAGAAGGCTTGTGGTACCAATGCAGATATAATCGTGTTTTGTGGTGTTGATTTTATGGCTGAGACCGCTGCCATTCTTAATCCTGATAAGAAAGTTCTGATACCGGATATTGGAGCAAATTGTCCTATGGCTCAACAGCTACCAAAAGAAGAGCTTTTAGCGGCCAAAGAGGAATATCCGAATGCAGAAGTGGTTTTATATATAAATACACTCGCAGAGGCAAAGGTATATGCAGACTGCATATGTACATCCGCCAACGCACCCAGGATTATAGAGGCCATGAAAACTGATACGGTGCTCTTTGGACCCGACCACAATCTTGCCTACTACTCCCAGAAGAGAACAGGGAAAAAGATAGTGCAGGTTCCGGAGTACGGGCTATGTCCCACCCACCATCAGATAACAGAATCAGATCTTATGGAAGCGAAAAAAGAGCACCCGGATGCAAAGGTTGTCGTCCATCCTGAGTGTATATCGGAGATTCAAGAGTTGGCGGATCATATAGCTTCAACAAGCGGCATGGTCAGATACTGCAAAGAGTCAGATACAGAGGATTTTCTGATAGGAACCGAAGTTGGTCTTCTGTACAGACTCAGTAAAGAGGTCCCGGGTAAAAAGTTTTATCCCCTCTCAAAGAGTGCGATCTGTCCACAGATGAAGATGCACACGCTTAAGAAAGTTATCAAGGCTATGGAAGACGAAGAACCGGAAGTTATCGTTTCCGAAGTGATTGCAAAAGAAGCTAACAAGCCCATAGAAAGGATGCTTGAGCTATCAAGGTGAATGAGATTGAGAGTTAAAGTAAATATAATCTGCGGCGATGTGTCGAAAAGATCGCTTGAAGTAGCAGATGATGCAACTTATGAAGATATGCTTGGCGAGCTAAATATTAATCTGGAAACGGTCGTAATTCTCAAGGATAAAGTACCGATTCCACTGGATTGCAGGGTCTCTTCCGGTGAGATCACTGTACTGAGGGTCGTTTCAGGAGGATGATGGGTGGTTATGGAAGTAAGAAAGATTGCCGTGATAGGAGCAGGGCTGATGGGCTCAGGTATTGCTCAGGTGGCAGCTCAAAGCGGATTTGAAGTATCGATAAGGGATGTCGACGATCTCTTTGTCGAGAACGGGATAGCCTCGATAAAGAGAAATATCAAGCGCATGGTTAAGAAGGAGAAGATAACTGAAGCTGATGCTGAAGATATCTTGGGCAGGATAAGGGGCACAACCGATCTTAAAGAAGCTTCTGAGAAAGCTGATGTTGTTATTGAGGCTATTCTGGAGAATATGGAGATTAAAAAAGAGCTTTTCAGGGAATTGGAGGGGATATGTAAAGAAGAGACGATATTTGCCTCAAATACCTCTTCTCTGAGTATAACTGAGATGGCATCCAGTACCAAAAGACCAGAAAAGTTTATCGGGATGCATTTCTTTAATCCTGCACCTTTTATGAAGCTTGTTGAACTCATTCGGGGTTACAAAACCTCTGATCAGACGTTAGACTCGATAAAAAGACTTTCTGAGCAGATGGGTAAAACTCCAATAGAGGTCAACGAAGCTGCTGGTTTCGCTGTAAATCGGGTACTTGTGCCCATGATGAACGAGGCAATGTACGCTTACATGGAAGGGGTCGCAAGTATCGAAGACATAGACACCGGAATGAAGCTTGGAGCAAACCACCCGATGGGGCCTTTTGAGCTTGCGGATTTCGTTGGACTTGATACGCTTCTCTCTGTACTTGAGACGATGTATGAAGAATTTGGTGATCCAAGGTACAGACCCTGCCCTCTTTTAAGGAAGATGGTCCGTTCTGGAAACCTCGGGAGAAAGACGGGAAGAGGATTCTACGATTATACCGGATGACAAAGAAACGCTCCTCAATAAAATTTAAAAGAACTTGGATAAAAGCGACTTCTCAGTGCTGCAGATATCTGAAAAAGAGCAGTTCTCACAGATATTTTTGTTCTCTATTCTGTCGGGAAGTCTTCCGTCTTTTATCTTTTCTATCCTTTCAACTATCGATAGGACCTTTCGCCTATCATAAGATTTTATCTCGGCTTCTCTAATGTCTGCTTCTCGAGTATACTCAACAAAACCCCTTCTGACAACTGCACCAAATTCTTCCTCTACCAGAAGGGCATATGCTGTCAACTGCAATCGATCATTCTTCCAGATACCGGCATCGGGACAATCCCCTGTCTTTATAAGAGATGGGGCAAACTCATCATCGATCTTTAGCAGATTGTCGATGCGTCCTACGAGGCCCAGACTGTCTGAACTGATGGTATAATCTACCTCGTAAGGTGTGATCCTCCTGGACTGCAATTGGCTTATATGGGAAGCATCCATCTTTGAGAGAAGCTTTGATCTTGCTTCATAGATCTGATCCGTGGTAACCTCTTTTAACTCGTCTCTGAATATTATCAAAATCCTCTTAGTAACCTCATCCATCTTTTCTTCGAGGTCTATCTCAGATCTCTTCTCATGATCATTCACACGGGCAAGCAAGTGCGAGAGTTCTTTCAGCATCATATGCTCTAAAAATCGATTTATATCTCGATGATGCTCATGCCCTTTGGCGGTAAAATAGACCTGTCTTGGGCAGATAAGATACTGAGCTATCTCTGAGACTTTCACCATCATCAGATCATCTCGTGGAGACTACCTTTATCACATCGTTATCTTCTAGGATATTTTTCTCTCCAAGTCTTCTCTTTGTTCTTGCGTCTATGGCATACAAAAAACCGTCACCTATGTCGGAATGGACTTTGTATGCAAGGTCATGGGGGTTGCTTCCCTGCGCCATTAGAAAAGCATCTGGAAGAACATTTCCATTAGAATCGCAGAACTTACCTTCGTCTTCCACAGGATAAACGACTATCTGATTCAGCAGATCAAAGACAGTGCGATTTAAGCACTCCTGAACTCCTGTGCTTTTGTACTTCAGTAACAGGTCCCTTATACGTTCCAGACCACCCCTCTGCTGCGACGTAATCTTCTCCGAGGCGATCTCAAAATCCTGATCTCCCGGCAGATACTTGATAAGCTTTCCCTTGGCCGCCATCCTGAGAGCGAGCTCGCCTTCTGAGCTGGAAGGGATAACCATACAATCAAGCTTCATAAGCCTTTCAATGTTATCCGGTGGTGCAACATCCATCTTGTTCGCAGCAAGAATCATCGGTTTGTTTATGGCTCTTATAAGCTTCGATAGCCCTATCAGATCTTCATCCGTCCATGATTGAGGCTTTTCGCGATCCAGATCTCTTTGCGAGATTGCGAGTTTTGCATCGAGATCATCCACTCCAATACCTGCCAACTGTTCCGCAAGAACGTGCTCTATCTTCAAACCTTCATATTGTGCTTTTCTCGATAGCTGTGTCCATCTTCTTTTCAGGATCCCATGGATCCACATTGCGATCTCATCTTCGAGGAATGCCACATCTTCCATCGGATCATGAGCGCCGATCTCGACTGGATTTCCTTCCATGTCAGTTCCACCGGATGCATCGATGACGTGAATTATCGCTTGGGCTTGCCTTAGATGATCCAGAAATTCATTTCCGAGACCTCTACCCTTATGGGCATCGGGAACCAGTCCGGCCACATCTATCATCTCAATTGGAACGAACCTGTTTCCATCCGTACAGTTACCGCATCTCTCATCGAGCTCAAGACAGGGGCATTTTACCCTGACATAAGAGACGCCGTGATTTGCGCCAATCGTTGTGAACGGGTAATTTGCAATCTCGACATTTGCCAGTGTGCTTGCCTTGAAGAGAGTGGATTTACCAGAGTTCGGTTTTCCTGCAATTGCAATAGATATCATCTTTTCACCATATCGGTTTTATTTAGAGGTATCTCATTAAAATTTATCTAAACATCTATTCCTTAACTATGTCAGCTTTTCTTATAAATATCGGTGGTTAGCCAAAAAATATATATCTCAGTCCAGCGATTAGATAAATAGATGAGGGGATGCGGATGAGTGATGAGCCAAGAGACATCATAATTGAACGTCTGGAAAAGAAACTCAAAGAATCGAGGAGATTGGAGGCTCGTATAGAAGCTTTGGAGCAGGGTTTTTTTGAGGTGAGCAAGCTTTTGAATGAGGCTATGAGTGATTTAGCAGAGCATAAACGCATGATAGAGGGGGCTATAAAAACAGAACCTGAAGAAGTGATAGAGGCAAAACCATCAACTGCGGTCGAAGATGAGGTGGAGGTTGAAAGCGAAGAGAAGGAGATGGAATATATAATTGCTGAAAGCTCTTCTTCCTACGATCGGAGGAGAGGTAGAGAGTTAAAGGTTGGAGAGATAATAATAGCCGGAGAAAGAAAGGGTAGCAGGTTCAATGAAAAGGTGATCACCCGGGCAAATGAGGAGATCACTATAATCAGGAGATAACGAGCAAAAATTTCGTTACCCATATATCCTATCGAGGTTTATTAAATTCTTGTGTCAAAGTTAGTCTTCGGAATCGAAGGGACGGCTTGGAATCTCAGTGCCGCTATGGTAGATGAAGAGAGGGTGATATCCGAGGTGGAGTCCTCGTATAAGCCTGATAAAGGTGGTATTCATCCAAGAGAAGCCGCTCAACACCATGCATCCAGAATAAAAGATGTGATCCATGATGCGCTATCTATTGCAAAGGAAGATGGATTTACCCTAAAAGACATATCGGCCATCGCATTCTCCCAGGGGCCTGGTCTTGGGCCCTGTCTCAGAACCGTTGCAACAGCAGCACGCTCACTTTCCCTATCGCTGAAGATCCCACTGATCGGCGTTAATCATTGTATCGCCCACATCGAAATCGGACGCTGGAATTGCAATATTAAAGATCCTGTTGTACTTTACACAAGCGGTGCGAACTCCCAGGTTCTCTCTTACAGGGCCGGCAAATACAGGATATTCGGTGAAACACTGGACATAAGTATAGGCAATGCGCTTGACAAATTTGGTAGGCATGCCGGTTTAAAGCACCCTGGTGGGCCAAAGATAGAAAAACTCGCAGAGAAAGCGAAGAGATATGTAGAGCTTCCCTATGTGGTAAAAGGGATGGATTTTTCATTCTCTGGCCTTGTCACTGCGGCAAAAGATGCACTTGAATCAGCAACTCTTGAGGATGTCTGTTATAGCCTGCAAGAGACAGGTTTTTCAATGATGGTTGAAGTGACGGAGCGGGCGCTTGCACATTGTGGAAAAGATGAGATGCTCCTTGTAGGAGGGGTGGGAGCCAATGCCAGATTTAGGGATATGCTAAGGATTATGTGTGAAGAGAGGGGGGCAAAATTCTTTGCACCTGAGAATAGGTTTATGAAAGATAATGGCTCGATGATAGCTTATACCGGTCTACTTATGTTTAATAAGGGTATTACTACTCATATCGATCAATCTTCCGTAATACCGGGTTACAGACCGGATGATGTTTTCATCTCCTGGTTTTAGAGAGGATTTTTAAACCGCTTTATCGCTTTATTTATCCACCACAATATAATCTTTTATGGCCCGAACCGATTCGAACGGTATGAATGCAGATTCCCCTTCTGTTTGAAATCCCAATCTACTGGCCTCCATATCAAGTTTCACGACCAGATCAATCAATTCCCCGGTTCTCAGGTCTATCACTATGTTACTCAACGTACCAATATTACTCCCTTCCGTGCTCATCACATTTTTATCAATAATGCCGGTTGCAAATACTTTTGTCATGCCTAACTCCTCTGCATAAACTTTTTACACAATTTCAATCAAAACAAGGGGCATCATAACCCTTTGGTTCAATATCGGATATACTTTGTACTA
>JAXHTJ010000125.1:0-6761 GCA_034190245.1 Halobacteriota archaeon
TTGGGTGTGCCTCTGAGGATATCTCTGTTACATCAAAATTTATGTGTAAAGATGGTTTCATAACAACCGAATTTATACAGGGAGATCACCTGAGCGTCAGTCTTGTGGTTGGAACGCATACGCTTCCCATTACGATAAATAAGCAGATTGTTGATTTTTCAGATAAAATAACGTATAAAGGAGGAGTTGTTCCTTATGATACTGCCTCAAAGGATGATATTTTGGATACTGCAATTAAATCGGCAGAGATACTTGGGTGCAGAGGCTATGTGGGGATAGACATTGTTTTAGGGGACGCTCCATACATTGTTGATGTCAATACAAGAGCTACGACGTCTATAGTTGGGATCGATCAAGTATTAAAGGGGGAGATTGCTGATTTGATACTGAAGGCGAAGTTTGGGGGCCTACAGGAGCGTGTAAAGATCGATGGACAGGTCAGTTTTGAGGTGGGGGAGTTGGGGCAGTGAGGTTTTATGTGTTCTTCTCTCTTATCTTATGACCACCTGTTTTTAATGAACAAATTTCACTATGGGGGATACGTCCTATTATTACATCGCCAACTATATAATTAACTTCCGTCGATCTGAGCTAAGATTTTAAGCCATAAAGCTCTTCCCAATATAACTCACTTCAATACCAACATAATCCGTATAGAATCTCTCACTGCCGTCTTCATAGAATGTCAGGAAGATAAGATTTCCATTTGCATCGATGTAGTTACCGATATCAGTTGTCTTTGACCCTGTAAGTGTAAACTCAGAGGTTCCTGTTTCGGCGTCAAGCAGTTCATATTCGCCTGAATCAAAGTTCCAGATGTAAAGCTCGATATCATACGACCAGTAACCACCTCTATACCCTTTCCAGGTAACCGTTATGTCTGTAATACCTGAAACATCTTCACTTATATCGATCTTGTATCTGATTGCAGCTTCGTCAAAGAGACCAGGGTCTTTAGAATCGAAGTATGTGTCATCATCACTGGAAATCTGGTTGTATTCTGAGGTTGTGATCTCGTCATTTGGATTTGTGTCTGAACATTCGGAGAAATAATTCACCTCATAACCATAGGCCCATTTATCGGTTCCTGCGCCCGTTGTGAAGTCGTATGTTGTTGTGGTTGGCCCTGATGTATCTTTGGTCGTTGCCGTGTGATTGACCCATGTCGTGTTTATGTTTCCATTTTCATCAACGGTGTGTGTGCCGATGGTATGAGATGTTCCTGCTACAAGTCCTGTTGCGTTGTAGTATTCATCAGATGTGTTGCCTTTTAATTCATCGTCGACATAAACTACCACATAGTCGAAGTCAGGATCTGATGGATTATCCCATGTCCAGTTTATGTATGTCTCTTCATATGTTGTGTTGACGAGGTTTGTGATCGAGGATGGTGGGGTGGTGTCGCTTACTGTGATCGTTGCAACATAACTGTCGATACTTCCGTATCCGTCTGAAATATTGAACTCCCACAAGTATGTTCCAATATCCTCTGATCCTGTATTCCATATGAATACTCCAGTACCGCTGTTGAGATTGCCCTTTGTAGCATTTGTTGCAAATGTTGCCATATCACCATCCGCATCTGAATAATCAAAGTCAAGGTATACGGTCTGTCCTGCGTAACCCGACCAGTCTGATGTGTTTGTGATGGTTATCGGATTATTTGGAAGATATACTGTGTCAGTCAGATAATCCTCGCTTAATGTGCCATCGCCTGAATCATTTCTTGCATAAATTATTACTTCTGAGTTTCCATGTGGAGACAGTCCCGTATGGTTGTAGTATGTATCTGTTGTGCCGTTGTACCATGTACCGTCGATCGAGACATTGAATGAATCAGTAACATTTCCGCTTCCCATCGACCATGTATGGTTTACCCAGAAGTTACCTGTAGTATTCTCAAGATCAGTCGGAGTTGGTGGTACGTATGAAGAAGTCCCCCCTACATCCACTGTGATCGTCCTCTCTTCTGTCGATGCTACAGTTCCGTCGGAACTGACCAGATATGCTTTGTACGAGTGATCTCCGTTTGAGAGGCCAGTGAAATTGTTGAATAGTCTGTTCAGTCCTGCGTTGTAGCTTGCATTCACTTCATCATGGCTCAAGGCTCTGTTGAAGAGCTTCACTTCGTCTATTGTGCCATTGAAGTAACTATCTATTTCACTGACACCATAGTGCCATGCACCTATATGTAAATCGGCTACCGAGGGATGGATACCATCAGGTGCTGTCGCAGTATTCGGGTCGAGAACCCCATCAATATATATTTTCATCGTTGTACCGTCAGATGTTGCAACAACATGTGTCCAAACATTATTTGAAACGGTGTTTTGTGAAACTATTACTCCAGTACCTTCCTCAGGAAACGTTCCATCTCCACTCAACAAGAACACAATCTCGCCATTTTCATCGTTTACATATAAAATATATGCACGTTCATTTATCGGGACTCCATTATCATATCTCCACTTTTCTACGATTGCATGATCATTTTCACTGGATGACCTATTGATCCACGCGTCTATTGTTATCTCTTCTGCCATGTCAAGGCTATTTGAATCAGATATATTGATGCAGTCGTTGTTTCCATCAAAAGATCTTCCACCTCCGAATTTACCACTTGATGTGTAGGTGGATCCGTCATTTGTTCCATCATTACCCCATCCTGAGTGATCGGTAAGATCACTTGAGTTGTCAAATCTATACCACCCTACAAGAGAGCCATCCCAGTTCAGAAAAGCCGTACCATCTGTTGCATTGGTGGAACTTGTATTTACCAGTGTATGATCTACGCTAATTGTAGATCCGTTTGGTCCTGTAGGTGGTATGAATGATATTTCAGGTGTTGGATCTGGCCCTGATGTATCTTTGGTCGTTGCCGTGTGATTGACCCATGTCGTGTTTATGTTTCCATTTTCATCAACGGTGTGTGTGCCGATGGTATGAGATGTTCCTGCTACAAGTCCTGTTGCGTTGTAGTATTCATCAGATGTGTTGCCTTTTAATTCATCGTCGACATAAACTACCACATAGTCGAAGTCAGGATCTGATGGATTATCCCATGTCCAGTTTATGTATGTCTCTTCATATGTTGTGTTGACGAGGTTTGTGATCGAGGATGGTGGTGTGTCTGCTGTTTCAGTTGTAAAGTTCCAGCTGTATTCTGATTCTAGGTTGTTTCCTGCCATATCTTCTGCACCTGTTCCTATGGCTACTGTATATGTTTGTTCGTAGCTAAGATCAGAAGTTGGATCGAAGGTCATTTCATTTCCACTCCAGCTAAATGAGCCTGAAGCGCTTGGTGATATTTCAAATGAATTTTCGGCTGAAGTGGTATTCATCGACTCATTGAATGTTACTGAAATGTCTGTTTCTATTGCTACATCTGTTCCGGTGGGTGAATTGTCAGTTATTGTTGGTGGTGTTGTGTCATCTCCCCCATATACCGTTATTGTGTGAGTGCCTGAAGTGATAGTATAAGTGGTATGGTTTTGTCCATCACCATCAACCGAGAATGTTCTACCGTCTGTGTATTCGATGGTAACTTGAGCGTCAGTTACAGACTGTACATTAAATTGGTTTCCACGTGTATTACGAAGGATAGCACTGGTATAATCTTTGTCAAATCTGTAATGTGGATAGCCAGGATTAACTACTTCATTATAATCAACTATTATATTGACCCCATTAAGATACATGCCATTATATGTAGGGTTTTGTATTGTGTTATTATATAATATAGTAGTCTCAGGTGCCTCAGCACCACCAAGACCAACATCCTCGTAATCAAATTCTATTCCTGTTCCACAATCATATATTATGTTATTTGCAATATAACTATCTTTTGGATTAATTGGTCTCATACCAAAACCCGCATTATAGATAATATTACCAGTTATTGTTGTATTGTTTGGAACGCCTGAATGGAAGAATATTGCATCACTACCAACATCATGAAGAATGTTATTTGAAATAATTGAATCGGATATATTACCCTTAAAGTCAATCAAACCATGTAAACCATTATTGTAAACTTCGCAACCAGATACTTCAAGATGATCAGAAGCACCGTAGTACCATTCTCCGCTAACGTAACATCTCCCTGTAAGTTGGATTGAATTATATGCATCACCAATCACAGTGCAGTTTTTAATCGAGCAATAATGAGTATTTTCACTTAAGCTAATTCCAGATGGATAATCAGGACTGGTCGAATTATCAGGAAGAGCGATACAATCAGATATATGAACATGAGATGCATCTCTAACATATATTTGTTTCATGTATGTTTTTACAGTAATTCCATTAACATTTATATAATCTTTACCCCAAATCTCCATTCCGTATCCAGTTCCGTCCACTCCATCCAATGTCGGTGTCCCATTATAAGCTTTCATCGTAATTGGATTGCCTACAGTTCCACTATTTGCAAAAACTACATGCTCATCATACCAAGTTCCGTCCTTAAGATAAATCGTGTCTCCCGCCTGTGCCTGCTGAGCAGCATAGCTGGGAGTTTCCCATGCCGTTGCTATACTTAATCCATTATTTTCATTGTCTCCTGTTGTGGAAACATAATAAACATCACCACTTTCTGCTGATTTTGAAGCATAAATCGTATTTCCATAGGCACCCATGTTGATTCTGTCGCCGTTTGGAGAAGGTTCATTACTATAATCGTCTGCCGGATCTCCTGCATCTATACATGGGGAATGGTCACCCATCACTTCCCAAGCTGTACCATTCCATGTACCTACTGTTGAATTAAGATGGAAGTCATTATTTGCAACATTATAAAAAAGCGGATCTTGAGAAATATTTCCAGTTCCAGCATCACATCCATCATAATTTCCAGCAATATTATTCCATGCATCATTATAATTACAACTTAAATTAGGAGTATTTGAAAGTATGCCATATCCGACGCAGTTTGTAACAATTGTATTGTTTACATTTATATCTGTTGATGTATCAGATATCTCTATGCCATTATCTGACATATTATTTATTATACTGTTCTTTATTGTTACCCCATTAGCCGCTCCAACTATACTAATACCATCTTCCAAATTCTGCATTACTGCATTAGTTATGCTAACACCATCAACAGTATAAGTGTCACCATCTATATAAATACCAGTTGGCACAGTAGAAGAATTTATCGTTATATTATTAAAATGGACATTATTTGCTCTTGAGATGTATACACCATAATTATAATTGCTCACCGTATTGATTGTGATATTAGTAAAATGTGCATTTGAAACAGTATAAGCACCACCAAAACCTAATGCTGCTTGATGTTTGCCGCTGAGACATTCAAAAGTATCATCCGTCAAGTTATTGTTACTACCACTGGCATGTAGATAAAATGTCATCGCACTATTTCCATAGCCGTTTGAACTATAACGATTGTTTCGTGAATCAAAAAAACTGTTAGAGCCATATAGATCCAGTGCAGCTTCACCAAAAACGGTATTATTCCAGAACTTGTTAGATAAATTCGCATTCTCAAAACGTATTGCCTTGTTTTGAGTTGCTGTAATAACATTGTCAAAAACGGATATGTTACTACCATAAAATAATGGAGACAGCTCAGCTCCGCGTCCACATACATGTAAAGCATATTGTTTGTTTTGTGAATGCGAGTGGGATATGATATTTCTCTGGATTAATTTATCATCACACCTGTATATAATAAGCTGAGTTCCAGAAAAATTTGAATTTGTAACATACCCATAATTTGTACTTTGATTGATGGCAAATCCCTTTTCAGTAATCGGATAATCACCTGTTGAAATTAAAGTTGCATTTCCAACATTATAAATAGTTGAGTTATTGACATGTCCATCTCCCATTCTCCAAAAACTTCTGTTGACCCCATATACAAGTGTTTCCACAGTATTCGAGATAGTATTCCAAGTTTTAATCGTGACATTATCTATTTCTGTATTTCCAATGCTAGTATCAACAATATGCGAAAACCCTGAAGTGCTATTGATTTTCAATGTGGTGACATCGGTATCGTTGATCCAAAGAGTTTTTCCAGTGCCATTCAGATACAAATTTGCATTCAAGAATACTTCCTTTGTACCATTCCACTTTACCACAGATTCATCATTTACAGCAGTTATTATATCTGTGAAATTCGCATCTTGCCAGACGTATATAGTGTCTGTTCCTGCATTATACAAAATATCTGATTGAGCACTCGCCGTACCTACACAGCATACCAGACTGAATACTGAGATCAGTAGTATCAGCCCGTTCATTTTATTTATCTCTCTTTTTTCCATATTCCACTCACCTCAGTTATTTTACCACATAATTTTATATTTAACTATAATATAATTGGAAAAAAGGATAAAGTATATAGCATATAAAATAATTTATATACAACCAAATAGTAATTTGTTTATATTGTCATATATATACTACAGCATAGTTTACAGAAATTAATA
The DNA here is from genome assembly GCA_034190245.1 of Halobacteriota archaeon. GTDB lineage: Archaea > Halobacteriota > Syntropharchaeia > DAOWMC01 > DAOWMC01 > JAXHTJ01. Next base: position 6,462 of record JAXHTJ010000125.1, read on the forward strand.
TTGTTAAATAAGAGAAATATTTCCAAAATAGTATAATATTAAAATGATCAAACAACGAAATGAAGACGATACGAACTATTCCATGCATGAGAACAAATTCGAACATTATCGGTCCAGCTTAATTTTAGCAATGCTTTTCCCCTCAACTTCTTCCTCAACATCCTAAACTCCCACCACCTGCCTTAACCGGTAGGCCAAGAGCGGATGATAGAACCACACTCAACGGTATCTTCTACGTCCTGACAACAGGATGTAAATGGGAAGATATGCCAGGGAAATATGGATCATACGTCACCGCAT
>JAXHTJ010000126.1:0-6727 GCA_034190245.1 Halobacteriota archaeon
GATATTTGCCTGTTTCTGAATCTAGAATTGAGATAAGACAAGGTTCGAGAGCGCTGAGTGAAGGAGGAGGAGTTTAACTCCCTCTCCCCTCCACCAACCACCAGAATACTACAATCCCGATTACGTAGTATATTGATGCCATATAAAAGACAGCGCTCATTCCTAAAAAGTCCAAGATCAATCCCGATATAAGCCCACCAAATAGCAATCCAGCGGCCATTGATGTATTGAATATCCCCATAGTCGACCCCATGCCATGCTCCCTTCCTATCTGGGTTGCCATTGCAGTGGCCGATGAAAGCACAATAGCTCCGCCTATAGCCCTAGATAAGACGATTGCCAGAAGCAGTGAAAAGGAGCTGGTAAGTGGGATCAGGCTCAGTGAGATCGCCATTATGATACTTCCAAATATAATCAGTCTCGCTTTATCATATCTGTCCGCTACTAGGCCGAATGGCTGCATCAGTATCGCCCATATGATGTACGTTATCCCCAGAAGTAACCCGGTATGAAATAATGTGAGCTCAATCCTCTCAGAATAAATCGGGAGAAATGACATGAACGCGGCAATACCGAAGGATTGAACACCTCTCAAGATAACGATTCCCTGCATCGAGCTATCTTTCAGTAAGAGGCCAAATGGGGCATGCTCGGTCTTTTTATAAGAGGGGCTTTCGGGGAGATATAACAGGGATAAAATAAATCCTATCCCTCCAAATCCGGACATCACATAAAAAGAGGTCTCAAGGCTGTAATTTTCGGTTACAGATCCGGCCAGAAGAGGACCCAGCGCAAATCCCACGAAGAAGAAGGTGTAGAATCTACCCATGTAATCGCCTTCCTTTCCATCAGGTACAATATCTCCTATATAGGCCATAGAGACCGGAGTAACGATTGCTGAAGCAAGGCCGTGCAAAAGTCTTACAATCGTAAGAGAGTAGACAGTACTTGTCCAGACATAGCAGAGGGAAAAGATTGAGTATGCAAAGAGTCCGATCATAATCAGATTCCTTCTACCGTATCTGTCGGAGATCCTGCCAAACATTGGCATAAAGAACGCTCTTGTTGCTGCAAAAGCGGCGAATATAATACCTATCCATAGACCAGTAGCACCAAGAGTCTCTGCATAAATGGGCAGAAGAGGCGAGATTATACCATAACCAAGAGCCGTCGCAAAGACCGACAGGAACAGTATTGCAAATATCCTCTGTCTCATCCAGTATTCAGAGGCAATGATGTCTATTAATATTTGGGAAAATAGTCTGAATGATCTAAGCAATATCTCTGGATGTATCTATCTGTACACCGCCAAACACCTTGAATTTGATGAGATCGTTGACAGGCATCCTCCCTCTTATCTTTGGAATTGTGAGTTTACTTGCCACCCTATCTCCGGCTCTCTCCAATGAAACATCAAAGATCGCATCACTCAGATTCATCATCTCTTTCTCTATCCGATCATCATGAGTATCTTTAAGCACATACAGATACGAGAGGGACCCTGTCTCTTTTGTAATCTCATAGATGAGATTTGTGAGTCTCAGAATTTTACCCATGTTAACATTCAACTCTAAGAAGAACGAGAATGTATCTATGATGATGTTGAAATCATTCTCCTCTTGAACCCGGATGTTCTTCAATTGGTACTCCACAAAGTCAACAATCTCTTTATCGACGAATTCGTTACCGACGTTATCGATCATCTCGCCAAATTTATCCAGGTAATATTGGCTGTATACATCTATAAATATGACATCTTTAACATCAAAGCTCATGTCAGTGATGTTCTGTGCGATGTACTTTGGACGCCTGGCTGTAGTAAAATAATAGGTTTTTCTGGATGATGAAAATTGATACAGAAAGACTTCAGACATGGATTCAGCCTCTGCAGAAAAATAGATGACATAACCAGCAGGTAACCCACCACCCAGAATGCCATCGAGCAAACCAATACCGGTTGGTTTTATCGGTGAGGTGACCAGCTCTTCTGTTACAGATACACCCTGTATACCATCATTAGATGCCCTAGGAAGTGAGGAGTTATTTGCCTGTCTCAATAACTCTCTCTCTTCCTCTTCCATGGCATCCCATCCATCTCCCCCACTAAAAAAATTATTTTGTTGGATTGCTAATTCCTATCCTATATATACTTGGGCATCTATATAAAGAAAATGGCATCATTTTTTGATACTATGGCCATAAACTTAAACAATTAGGATGCTAAAACGTCTATGCATCATAACATATCAATCATGTATAATAAGGAGAGTTTAATATAAACTGAGTGTATATGTCATAAACATGTACGCATATGCCGGGAAAATCTTACACGTTAACCTATCAACAGAAGAGATCGAAGAAGATGAACTCAATTCAGAACTCATCGAAAAATTCATCGGTGGTTATGGGATAAATAATAAACTCTTTTACGATATTCAGAAACAAAGACCAAAAGACGATCCTTACTCCCCAGATAGCCCCATCATAATCGGAGTTGGGCCTCTTGTTGGTACGTTCCTGCCCGGTGCTTCAAAGATTATTGCAACATATAAAACTCCGATCTTTACCAAAGATAAAAAGCACTTTGTCGACAATGCCGTATCTGGTAGCAATAGATTTGGGATAATGCTCAAAAATGCAGGATATGATCACATTGTTATAACCGGGAAAGCCGATGGACCGGTTTACCTGAAGGTCTTTGATGATGGTGTAAAGATATGTGATGCCACTGGCCTATGGGGAGAACGAGATATATACGAGACCTCGGATTACATGGTGGATAAATACGGGGATTGCGGTATCATTTCCATAGGTCAGGCCGGAGAGAATCTTGTGAGATATGCAATGGCAATAGTCGATTACTGTGGTTCATTTGGAAAGTTCGGTTTTGCTTCTGCGATGGGTTCAAAGAACCTGAAAGCGATCGTTACCAGAGGCTCAAAAGGAATAGAAGTAGCAGATCCAAAAGAGTTTATGAGGTTAGTGAACGATTTACGTAAAGGCATTGAAGAGACCTACAGCCAAATTCTCGGGCCATTCCGCATCTTGGGTATAATGAGCGGTTGGATGGCTCAGGGCCCACTTGCCAACGAAGGGTACTGGAGTTTTAGAGAATGGACAAAGTTGTATGGTCAACAAAAGTGGCTTTCGATGAAGAAGAGAAGACAGGATCTATCTTGCATTAATTGTGTTCTGGCCTGCAGGATCGATTATGAGATTAAGGATGGTGAATTTGAGGGATTGACCTCTTTTACAGGGTCTTATTTCATGCCAGCAAGGATCGGTCAGAGACTGGGTATAAGGGATCATAGATTGTCGGTAAAGCTACTTGATATCTGCAACAGAGCGGGAACCTGCTGCCTTTCAACAAGCGGGATTGTAAATTGGGTTACACAACTCTATGAAGACGGCCAGATTACCAAAGAAATGACTGAAGGTTTGGAACTGAAACGTGATTTTGAGACTTACCTCAAATTATTTGAAGACATCATGAAAAGAGAGGGTTTTGGCAATCTGCTTGCGGATGGATGGTATCCCATTTCAGAAAAGATCAATTCGGATCCGGATGAGTTCACTCCCGGAACAGGAATACGTAGAGGTGCCGACTGCATACAGGATATCAGATTCACCGCACTAGACCCGCAAAGGTTCACTTACTTCACGAATCCAAGGCCTCATCATGGGGGGACACAAACTGCTATAACTCTACCCAAAATGACGCTAGATTTGCTGAAAGAGGATGTACATAATATGGGCGTCTCAGAGGATGTGTTTGAGAGAATATTTACAGAAACAGAGTACTATGGAGATTTCAATTGCGGCATATATTCAAAGCACTGTGAAGATGTTATGGCCGTTCACAACAGCGTAGGCACTTGCATAGTTTACTCGATACCGCCATTTTTAGTCCTGAATATCAAAAAAATCGCCCCGCTATATTCGGCGGCTACAGGGATCGATATGAGCCCAGAAGAGCTTAAAAGATGTGGAGAACGGATCTTTAATCTTTATAAGCTAGTTAATGTCAGTGAGGGATTCTCAAGAAAAGACGATGAATGCTCAAATATCTGGCTAACACCCAGGGAGACGCCGGATGGTATAAAGCCGATAATGGATTATTATAGGAAAAAAGAGATCTCAAAAGAAGATATTGAAAGGTTGCTTGATGATTATTACAATGAGCGGGGTTGGGATGTCGAGCAGGGGATTCCTACAGAAGAGAAGTTGAAAGAGCTTGGGATCTTTTGATTCGTAATATTTTAAGAAAAAGATACAATTGTTAAACAATATACTGACTAAGAGCGAAAGGAGGTGAATAGATGGATACAAAAATTTTACTTCGAGAAGACGAGATTCCGAGGGAATGGTATAATGTTCAGGCAGATCTGCCCAGTCCGCTCGATCCTCCTCTTCACCCGGTGACAATGGAACCCCTTGGGCCTGAAGATCTGGCGCCGCTCTTTCCGATGGCATTGATCGAGCAAGAGATGAGTCAGGAGCGCTGGATTAAGATTCCTGACGAGGTACTTGAAGTGTTTTCGATGTGGAGGCCAACTCCCGTCTATCGGGCACACTGATTAGAAAAGGCACTTCACACGTCGGCCAAGATTTTTTATAAATGGGAAGGAGTGAGCCCTCCCGGATCGCACAAGCCAAACACTGCAGTTGCCCAGGCCTATTATAACAAAAAGGAAGGGATTAAACGCCTTACGACAGAGACCGGAGCAGGTCAATGGGGGAGTGCACTCAGCTTTGCAGGCATGCTCTTCGGACTTGAGATCACAGTTTATATGGTCAAGATCAGTTATGAATAAAAGCCTTACCGACGTGTTTTAATGGAAACATGGGGTGGAGAGGTTCATCCAAGCCCGACCAAGCGTACTCAGGTGGGAAAAAAGATTTTAGAGGAAAATCCAGAGAGTTTGGGCTCCCTGGGCATTGCAATCAGTGAGGCTGTGGAGGATGCTGTGGCCCATGATGATGCGCATTATTCGCTAGGCTCGGTTCTTAACCATGTTCTTCTGCATCAGACGGTCATCGGCCTTGAGGCCAAAAAACAGTTGGAGAAGGTTGGCGATTATCCTGATGTGGTAATCGGCTGCGTGGGGGGCGGCTCGAACTTTGGTGGAACTTGCCTGCCTTTTGCCCATGATAAGTTTGCGGGAAAGGATGTAAGACTGGTTGCAGTTGAGCCCACTGCCTGTCCAACTTTTACAAAGGGAATCTATGCCTACGATTATGGTGATACTGCAGGAATGGCACCCATTGTTATGATGTACACGCTCGGACACGATTTTGTACCATCTGCAATTCATGCAGTAGGACTACGATATCACGGTGATTCACCAATCATCTCTAAAATGGTTAAAGAAAGCCTAATAGAGGTGGTCTCCTATCATCAGAGCCAGACCTTCGAGGCGGTAATCCTCTTTGCGAAGACAGAAGGATTCATTCCAGTGCCCGAAACCGCCCATGCGATAAAGCCGGTGATTGTTGAAGCGGTTCAGGCAAGAGAAGATGGCGAAGAGAAGGTCATCTTATTTAACAATTCCGGACATGGCCACTTCGATCTGAAAGCCTATGAGGACTATCTTGCGGACAACCTTCCAGATTATGAGCATCCTGAAGAGGAGATAAATAAAGCTCTTGAAAGATTACCCAAGCCTTAGACGGTCAAAAATAAAAGAAAAATGCCTAATCTGGTATTAGAGTTTCCTTTCTCCACTCTTCGTTCTTAAGCCTTCGTATCCGCATTTCCTGCATCTTGTAGCCCTTATTGCATTTCTGGCATTGCACTTCATACATATCTTCATACGTAAAATCCTTGCTTCTGCTTCTGGAAACCTTGCCATAATAACATTCACATCCATATAACGTAACTAGTTCAGGATTATTACTGTATACGTACTCTACTAAAACTTTTGCAATTTATGATCATTACTTCGGAGAGTGATATATTACCTAAACTCCAATAAATTTAATCCCATCTTCCATACTATATCCCACCTCCCCCATTAAACTCCCTCAACCATAATATTTTTCAACCTCCGGTCCAAGCAGGGAAAGTATCTTCAACAAAACATCCTTCATATTCGCCACTTCACAATTAACCTTGTTTCCGATTTTAACAACTACTACATCACCTCCATATTAACATAACAATAATCATACTCCCAATCCCACCCGGCATCTCATCCATCTTGTATTTCCATTTGAATATAACTGGCATTTTATTAATCTCATCGAAGTACCGGTTGATACGCTCATGCAATTCTTCTTTTGATGAAACCCGCATCCCTATCAGTAGACTTCCTGTCATTTTACTGAAGAGACATTCGATGATATTAAGCCAGGAGGCGTGTTTTGGAGTAAAAACAAACTGAAACCGCTGTGGAACCAAGGCAAGATATTTCTGAGTCTCTTTTGATGTATGAACCCCGAGATTATCAAGGATTATGACGATTTTAATCTTAGGAGGATACACAGAGTCAATATGCTTCAAAAATTCGATGAATTCCACATTTCCGTGCTTTTCAAAGATTTTATGATGAATGGTACCTGTTCCAAGATCAATTCCTGCCAGAAGCGAAAGTGTGCCATATCGAATTTCTTTCTCAGTAACTCTGCCTGTTTATAGGTATGCAATACAACAGCACTTTTTGATTCGAAACCGGGATCCACTTGATGGACATATGACGATATTTTGTGAGGTTTTATATTGCTCTTA
>JAXHTJ010000127.1:0-6656 GCA_034190245.1 Halobacteriota archaeon
TTTTTTTGAAATAAACCGGGGTTGCATTGTACCAATGCGTTTTCCAAAATGTTCTCCTGAGTTCAATCCATTGGAAGAATGTTGGAGACAGGGAAGAAATGATATCATTGGCCCGATAGTTACACACACGTTTGATGAACTAAAGAGGAACATATCAAAATATTACAGGACCAGAAGATTCAAGTTAGATATGATCAAATATTTATGTCAGTAAGTATAATAGATGTTTGATCCAATGTATTACTATGTGTTGTCGTCTTCACATACAACAATTAGGTTGTACCTATTAATATGTAGGTGCAACCTTTATTTTCGAAGGAATCTATAGTTCATAGTACAACAAGAAATTTGAAATCACAAATATTAAGAAATTAAGAAAATAAATTACAAAAGTATTAATATATTGAAAAAGTTATACAAATGTATAAACTTCTGAGGAGTTCTTATGGGCATAGCAGATGATCTCATACAAGTTGCAATGGAGTCCGATGAAGACTTTCAGCGCATGCTCAGCCGTGTTATAAAAAAGGATTTAAAGATGAGTGTCCTCGAATTTAGCGAAAAATCGAGTATTTCACCCAGCACACTTTATAAGATTCTTTCAGGAAGCAGAGAACCCAACTTGAGAACGCTGAGGGATATTGTAAATACGATTCGCGGACTTACGGATGAAAAGAGAACCGAATTTATTGGTGTTATTGCTGCACGACCGGTACTGGATAAAATGGAAGAGAGAATTGTGAGAATCGGCGATAGGTTGATAACGATAAGAGAATACCCTGCGGCAACAGTGGAAGAAGCGATACTTGCTGCAATAAAAGCAGAGAGAGATGGTGCAACAGCGGTAGTGTGTGCTCCAATTGTTTGCCCAACTGTCGAAAAGATACTGCACATCCCAATTACAGCGATAGTGCCAAGGTCATCATTGCTGGATGCTATAGAATTCGCAGTAAAAAAATATTTATAAGAGTTGTTAACATAAATTTAACAGTACCAAGAATTTGTGACAAAAAATAAGAGGTGGTTTAAAAAGTGCTCGAAGGATTGATAGAAAAGAGAGATAAGCTGATAAAAAAAGCGGATGATTTGAGAGAACAACGAGATAAGTTGAACGCTGAAGCAAATAAATGGTCCCTAAAACGAGATGATCTGAACAAAAAGACGAAAGAGTCGCTCCAGGAAGCTCAGAAGTTCAAAGAGCTGAGAGAAGAGTACAACAAAAAGGTTAGCGAGAGTAAAGCAGATCGCGACCAGCTTAACGAAAAAGGTAACAAGATTTACGCAAAGATAGACCGGCTTAGAGAGAAGAATAATCTGAGTAAAGGGCCTTCTCTCAATGAACTGAAAAAAGAGATAGACAGATTGGAATTTAAACAACAAACAAATGTACTCACTCCAGATAAAGAGAGACAATTGGTTGATAAGATCTCGGCTATCAAAGATGAATTTAATAGGAAAAAGAGAGAATTGGAAGAGAATGAGGCATTAAGAACGTTGCTTGAGGAAGCACAAGCTCTTCGAGATGAAGCCTCAGAACATCACGAAAAAGTCGTTGAATATGTTAACTTAGCTCAAGATTATCATGACAAAATGGCCCGGGCGTTTAAAGATACCGACAAGATCAGAGCGGAAGCAGACGATGCTCATAAAAATTTTATATCTGTTCAAGAGAATGCAGATGCAGCCCATAGGACGCTAATTAGATACCAGAAAGAGATAACTGATTTTGAACAGGTGATTGGGTCCCTGAAGAGGAGTAATAAAGGGGCTAAAGAACATAAAGAACGTGTTAAAGTTAAAAGGAAAGCTGAGGAGATATATAATCAGTTCAAACAGGGTGAAAAGTTGGACACTGATGATCTCTTGCTGCTTCAGCGCTCAGGATTTCTTTAAGATGAAGGGGCTTCTGCCCCTTTCAACTACAAGTCCGATCTCCTCCGGAGATCCGACTTTCGGGCCAAAGCCCTAAGGGTATTTGGACTTTGGCGGGGACGGTTTAACCCGATTCTAATTTAAGTAGAAAACTAGATGACGGCATCAAGATGGTCATCATATATCTATTCTTTCTGCTCTTCATTAATATCCACCCACAGATGAAGTGATCGATACACTTCATCCACCCCTTCCCTGTACAGTAGAAACTCTAAACTCCAATCTTCTCCTTCTTGGATGGCCCTGAATTGAAAAGGCTCCTCCCATGTTTCATTATGCATCAGATAAACTTGGTCTTCACTTATTATCGTCCCATTGACTCTTATTTCCAATCGATAGGTGATATTTGCATATTCATGGTTCACAATTCCTATAATCACTCCCCCAACATCTTCAACCATCAAGTCTGTAGGATACTCATCTGCCGTCCCGTTTTTACCAAGGATATAGAACTCAGTGAACTTCTCCCCCTGTTTTGGAGTTACGATGATATAGATGGTCATACCGATAGAAACCACAATCGAGATGACTAAAATGACGGTTAGTGCTTTATCTATCATTGGACCGGAAGTGTGAAGCGATTCGAATAGATCTTTAGATATGTCACCGAATTTAACATCAATTCTATCCTCTTTCGGGATACTAAGCCTCCTAAAATATGCGATTATGGCAAGGGCAATTGTGAATATCGATAGAGCTATGATCATGGGTGATAATCCAATTCCAAAAGGAGTATAATTCAGTACCATCCCGATCAATGGAGCTACAACAATACTCAATCCGAAAATTAGTGCAATCCTCTCGATTCCATCAAAATCAGCTCTTTTTGGATACAAAGCAGCTACTAACGAATATCTTGGAAGAAATAGCAGAAGCATGATGCCTAAAACGACTCTTAAAGCCGTCTCATTAAGGGGGGAAATAAGAACCGTGGATATGCATAATAGAGTAAGAAAGATAACAAGAGCAATATCTTCAAAAAAGTTACTGAACATAATATAAAATCCTCGTACTATCTGATACTTTTTGTGTTTATAAACCTTTTTTTAAACTAAAGATTTATGATTGAGGCCCTCCAATCCACATATCAGGATATGAAGAAGACAAAGCAAAGAGCTCTATGGAATTTTATCGGCGATGACGAGGAGATGCCACCGTCGGAAGCCATTGAACACGAAGACAAACCTGAACCAGACTCCGATGAGCTGCAGAAGCCCCATGTATTCACTGTTCAGGAACTCACAAGATACATAAAAAAGAGATTGGAGAATGATCCACAGCTTAACAACGTATGGGTTAAGGGAGAGATATCAAATTTTAAACACCACAGCTCAGGGCACATGTACTTCACCATAAAGGACGAGGCCTCCCAGCTCAGGTGTGTGATCTTCAAGGAGAATGCCCCACTCAAGTTCGAATTAGAGGACGGAATGAAGATACTTGCGAGAGGAAATGTTGGCGTCTACGAGCGAAGAGGAGATTACCAGTTCTACATCTTTGAGGTCCAACCGGAAGGAATCGGGGCATTACACGTAGCCTTTGAGCAACTGAAGAAGAGGCTGAAGGAAGAGGGGCTCTTTGACGAGGATAAGAAGAAGTCTGTTCCTGCTTTACCACGCAGGATTGGAGTTGTCACATCGCCTACTGGTGCGGCTGTCAGGGATATCATAAATGTGATAAGGAGGAGGTTCCCAAATATCCATATCATCATAGCACCTGTACGGGTTCAAGGCGAGATGGCTTCTTCCGAGATCGTAAGAGCAATTGAGATGATGAATTCGCAGGATATCGATCTTATGATCGTGGGCAGGGGAGGTGGATCGCTGGAAGAGTTATGGGCATTCAATGAAGAGATCGTTGCCAGGGCGATATATGCCTCAAAAGTCCCGATAATCTCCGGAGTGGGTCACGAAACCGACTTCACAATCGCTGATTTTGTGGCGGATAAAAGGGCCCCAACTCCGTCTGCTGCCGCTGAGATCGCTGTGCCAGACAAGAAGGAGCTCATTAGATACCTGCAATCCATGCGAAACAGGTTGGATCAGAACATATACAAAAGACTGGAGCTTAATCGAAAGCACCTTAAAAACGTAGTAAAAAGCGTCATCTTTAGAAGACCAAAGACAGGTTTAGATCAACACAGGCAACATCTCGATGATCTGATAAAGCAGATGAATCTTAACACCACCAATCATTTTAAATCACTGAGAAAGGACCTGAATGGACTCGTAGGTAAACTCGATACACTCAGTCCTTTATCAATTTTATCACGTGGCTACTCTGTCAGTCTCAAACTGCCGGAAGAGAAGGTTGTAAAGACGATATCGGAGATGAACAGAGGCGACATGATGAGGGTGCTCGTAACAGATGGCGAGATCATATGCGAGGTTGATAAAACAGAGAAGATAGATAGGGAGAAAGATGATGGCTGATACCAAATCCATTCTTTATCAACCGATTGAAATTGGAAATATGGTTGTTAAAAACAGGCTTGCACGCTCTGCTACAGCCGAGTGTATGGCAACAAGTGAAGGTGCTGTATCAGAGAGATTGTTACAATTGTATGAGGCCCTGGCTGAAGGCGGGGCCGGTTTAATAATTACTGGACTTGCTTATGTGCAACCAAATGGGCAGAGTGTTACCAATCAGATAGGGATAGACAGAGATGATCTGGTTTCGGGATTGAGAAGACTTACCGAATCCGTCCGTAAAAACGGAGATGATTGTAAAATCGCCGTCCAGATAGCTCACGGTGGTCGTCAGGGCACCAGCTCATTTGGCGATCCTGTTGCTCCATCCGCCGTCTATGAACCTATGATGAGAAATATGCCCCGTGAGATGACACTTGATGAGATAGAAGAGACGATCGAGGCATTTTCCGAAGGTGCAAGAAGGGCAATGGAAGCAGGTTTTGACGCTGTTCAGCTTCATGCAGCTCATGGTTATCTCTTGAGCGAATTTCTATCACCGTATACGAATAGAAGAACCGACGAATATGGGGGTAGTTTTGAAAAGCGGATCAGAATCGTTTTGGAGATTTATAGAAGGATCGTAAAGAATCTTGGTGGGGATTTTCCTGTTCTGATAAAGATGAACGTGGAAGATTTTGTAAAAGGCGGGCTGAAAATCGATGAATCAAAAAAGCTTGCTGAGAAGTTTTCAAAAGTGGGATTTTCAGCAATCGAGACGAGTGGGGGAATGTGGGAGTCACCAAAACATTATAAAGAGATCCGAGGATTTCCTCCAGAGGCCAGAATCGGCATCAGGTCCAGGGATCAGGAGGCCTACTTTTTACCATATGCAAGAGAGATCAAAGAAGTGATTGGTGTGCCGCTGATGCTCGTTGGCGGAATAAGATCTTTTGATGTGGCGGAAAAGATAGTGGAGGATGGGGATAGTGATCTCATCTCAATGTGTAGGCCGCTGATCAGGGAACCAGATCTTCCAAATAAGTGGTCTAGTGGAACAAGTGCCACCGCTGACTGCATCTCATGCAACCGCTGTGTTATGAGCCTTTCAAAGGGAGTCAGTTGTCATCAGAATAAATAAATGGGAATATTCTGTAGCTCCCACCATCATCCTGGTTCAATACCAAAGAACTCTATGGCGTTCTTCGTTGTTATCTCTGCATGTGTGCTCTCTTCGATCTCATTTAACGCCGCAATAAACTCCAGAGCCTTTCGGACGTCTGCTGGCTCAAAATTCTTTGCAGGAGAGTCTGTCTCGAGCAGGAGCCTGCCTACAGGGGTGGCCTCAATAGCTTCTCTGTGCTCCTCTCTACTCGCAATTGAAGGCGTCGCTGATACAAAATATCCGCCACTTAAAATCTCTTCTAAAACCTCTACCGGCCCACTGTACCAATGAAAAACGACCCTTTTGGGACCATACTTTCTCACCATCTGTAGAGCCTCCTCAAAAGAACCATCCCCCCTTGAATGCACTATGGCAGGTTTTCCATGAAAAGCGGCAATCTTGAGCATCTTCTCAAAGACTTCTCTTTGTAGGTCTTTATCCTTTTTTATCAGATAATCTAACCCGATTTCACCTACTGCAACGCACCTACCCATCTCACATTCGATGAGATCGACTACTTCAACAACATCGCCATCAATAGCCCATGGATGCATACCAAGCGCTGGATACACAAAGCCATCGTAAAGTTCTGAAAGTTCTAAAACCTTGAGATTCGATTTATAATCCATACCAACAGCAACTATTGCTACGATTCCGATCGATTTGGCTCTATAAAGGGCGTCTTTTAGGTCTTTAATCTGCTCAAGGTGAGCGTGTGTGTCGATCAGCTTCATTTATACCACAATTATTTTAGGCTATTGTCAATATCTCCTCATAAAAATATCAATAATTTATCTAATTTTCCTTTAGATTTACCTTGACTTTGTCACATTAAAAAACTTACTCGCTAATATCCCCCTTCTCAACTCCCCAATCACCTTAATAACGCACAATTTAACCACATCACATTCATAAATAGGCAACCTCAAAAATGATTTCTTTATTTGAATCACCTCCAACCATCGGGTTATGGAGATAAATTGAAGGAAAAATAAAAAGCCATCGCTAAACGTTGGACTAAACAAGAAGTATCTTTCCTACTGTCTTATCAACCCTCAAATGTCGGATGGAGTCGAGATAACTTTATTCGGGCATCCTCGGTTGTGAACTGCCAATTCACTCTGGCGTTCTTATTGTCTCTTATTTCCTTC
>JAXHTJ010000013.1:0-31259 GCA_034190245.1 Halobacteriota archaeon
CAATTTCTTTATTATAATGTCGAGATCTTCTACGGTTAAGTGCCTTACAACCTCATACTTCCTTCTGGGCATATAATAAATAAAGTTTATATAGTATGAAAAGTTTTGCTCTAAACTATAAGCAAGTAACTTAATCATTATTTATGTTGCCTTTTATTATTGTGAACACGTCCCCGATTCTATCTTAAAAGTGAAAATTGAATTTTGTCTTTCCAGAATGTCCCCCATTCATACTTTTATATCACAATTTTACATCACAACCTTCCTTCGTTTCAAACTTATAAATCTCTGTCGATTTCGAACATTTATACCTCAGCAGCTTTTGAATTTATCTCAAATCAACTCCGTTCTCAATTAAATGTGATGCCAAACCATGTCTTAACGAATGGACTATAACTTCCTTTGAGCATCCTCTGAACGTCTTCCTCGCTTTTCAACCTCCCAACTCCTCAAGAAGACCTGTATTCAGTCTCAAATTGTGGAAAGGCATCAAAAAACATCCTTATCTTTTTAACAATTGCTCTTTTCCTTCTCTTTTTTAGTTGCCAAGATAGCCCTTTGAGATGATTAACGAAATATCTTCCACTCCCAAACCGTTAATTTAAATTGCTCACCGAAACGATGTGTAAATATGTCGGAAGGAGTTGGAGACAGGTTCCATAAGGAGACCAAGTATCATCCCGACCGAATGCCAGGGGGCTCACTTGACTTTTCCATCAAACCTGATACGTATAAAGAGTATACAGGATGCCGGAAGATAAAACTTTCAGGCTTTAGATCCGTAGAATCAACATCACTTTTTGAGGCCCTAAAGAGCAGGAGAAGCGTTCGCAGATTTTCCCAGGAACCGATAAGTATTGAAGATCTCTCCTATCTACTGTGGGCTTCGAGCGGTATAGCGAGAAATGAAGGAGGGCGCGATTTTCGCACTGCGCCGTCAGCCGGGGCACTTTACCCGATAGAGACCTATATTATGGCAAACAATGTTAAAGGTTTGGAAGAGGGGGTTTATCATTACTCTATAAAAGAGCACCTGTTAGAAGAGCTGAGATTGGGGGATCTGAAGACTGATATAACACTTGCAGCACTGGGGCAGAAGATGTGTCGTGAGTCCGCCGTGGTCTTTGTATGGACGGCCATCTTCTATCGATCGAAGTGGAAGTACAAGCAGCGTGCCTACAGATATATATACCTCGATTGCGGCCACATAGCAGAAAACCTTGCTCTTGCCTCATGCAGCCTCGGACTCGGTTCATGCCAGATCGGGGCATTGTTCGACGATGAGGTGAACAGGATTCTGAACGTTGATGGTACCGAGGAGAGCGTCATCTATATGAGTGTTGTTGGACATCCTCTATATTAATTCACCTGGAGGGATTGTGACGGATAAATCGATGAGCAATTTTGGGTTCAGGATGATGTCCTTCATCTTCAGAGTTCGAGATATCTTATCACCACCGGAAAACATTTTACAGGAGGTAATTATTGAACCGGGTTTTTATATTCTCGACTATGGATGCGGCCCCGGGAGTTATTCGATTGCAGCCTCAAAACTGGTGGGAGACACCGGAAAAGTTTACGCTCTGGACATTCATCCTCTTGCGATAAAACATCTTCAGGAGATCGCCTCAAAGAAGGGACTGAGCAACATAGAGGTTATTCAATCTGATTGTGAAACCGGGCTGCCAGACTGTAGTGTAGATCTAATTTTGCTATACGACGTCTTTCATCACCTGGATTACTCATACGAAATATTAAAAGAGCTTAGCCGGATATTGAAACCAAACGGTATATTATCCTTCTCCGATCACCACATGGAAGAAGAGGCGATACTCACTGGTATGACGGATAAGGGGCTTTTTAGGCTATCGAAGAAAGGGGAAAGAACATACAGTTTCTTGAAAGTGTGGTAAGATCAGGGATAAGGATATGTAGACATTCATCCCCACGGGAACATTATCATTAAATCCTCTTGCATAAGCTCCCCGAGCATGCCAAGTACACTGCCCAGCATATTATAAAAAGATGCTAAGAATTCCACTGATATCGTTGGATCTCCAATGTAGCCGTTTGCCCCGTCCACTCCAATATTTGCAGTTGCATTCATCAGATATCTCAAACCCGATATGCCATCTTCGGGCCCGATAATCTTGGCCTCATTCACGCTCAGGTTTATAGAACGATATGCTGAATTGACAGTTTCATTGTTCATTGTGAGGTACACCATGCGATCATACAACTTCATTTCAACCGGAGTCAGATTCAAATTTGATTGAGAAAAAGGACCGAGAAGATTAACACCCGCAGAAACAATAGCACCAATCACATTCCCTGCCTTTGTTGCCGGATAATCCAGACGTCCAAATGTGTTTATTAATTCAGGAATGCCATTGAATATAATCGTTAAACCTTCAAGTATAGTCTTCATTAACTCTTGTGCATACATATTAACACCAATACAATACCTTCATGACGCTATGTTATTCACCACTGGATTTATTGGACACAACGGTCCATTAATTTTAAAACTGTTCTCTGGAAGTAAGAGTATATTTACGATTGATATTTTAAATATCTTCCGAAATTGAATCAGGTTAAAGATTGCTCTGCCTAAATAATCACTTAACAGATCTCATAACTAATATATAGCTGAGGTTACATAGTGGAAGATGTAGAGATGCGAGGATCCAAAAAGACTAAAAACCGATTGGATGAGATAAGGAAGATGGGACAACGCAGGTACCTGGAGGGTCTCGTCGTTGCTCTGGAAGATGAGAATGACCTTATACGATTGGAAGCAGTTGAGTGGCTCTACAGAATATGTGACGAAGGTACGATCGAGCCTTTGATCGGAGCGCTCAAAGACACTAACAGTAAGATACGTGAATATGCTATTCTTGCATTGATATTTATCGGTGGCGATGAGGTTTTCGAACCTCTTATAAATGCGCTTGATGATACAAGCGATAGGATTCGCAATTACGCCGCTGAAGCACTTGGAGAGATTGGCGATAAAAGAGCTCTTGTTCCATTGGAAGAATTACTGTCAAAGGGATACAATAAAACAGCAAGGGAAGCTATTATTAAAATCAAATTTGGGATACGGAAGGATTATTAGACCATATCCAGGAAGTAATGGTGGAATCTTGTATCTTCAGTCAGCTCCGGATGGAAGGCCAGGGCCAGTAGCTTATTCTCCTTTGCTGCAACGATATAGTCTTCAAACCTTGCGATAACCTCGACACCCCTCTCGGCTTTAACGATTGCCGGGGCCCTTATAAACGGTGCGCGGAAAGGTTCTATAAATATAGATGTCTCAAGAAGAACCTCAAAAGACTCCCTCTGCCTGCCAAAGGCGTTTCGCTTCACCCGAATATCCATCAGCTTGAGTAAGCTTTGTTTCGTCTTCTTCACCTCCTCGTCACCATCTTTTGCAAGGAGTATAAGACCTGCACAGGTACCTAGTATTGGAACGCCGGATTCTGAGGCCTCCAGGATCTCTGAACGCATACCCTCCCTCTCGATCAAACGGCTCAAAGTTGTGCTCTCTCCACCTGGAATTACTATGCCATCGCAACCGGGAATAAGTCCACTACGCTTTATCTCGATGGCCTCTCCTTCTTCACCCCTCTCCTTAAAAACTCTTTTCAGGGCGTCAACGTGTTCGGAAACATTCCCCTGTATAGCAATTACGCCTATCCTCAACATTTATTCTTCAAATTTCCGTAGCTACTATAAGAATTGAAACGGGATTACCTTGAACATCTTTCAAAAGTGTTGTATCAAATCTGAAGCTGAGCTTTCTACCATTCTTCGCAACAACTTCCATATCTATAGGACCGGCTTTTCCTTCAGTTATAACATCAGTCATGATACTCCTGAATCTTTCAATGTCCTGGGACTTCAGCGGAAATATCTTCAATGCAGACTTGTCAATGAACTCTTCTTCGTCATATTCGTATTTATCGAGTAAATATTTGTTGACCGATGTTATATTGCCCTCAAGATCCGTCATTATCAGGCCATTGGAGACTACATCGATTATCTCTTTTGTGAACAATTTAGTGTCTTCCAGCATCTTTTTAACTTTTTTCAACTCTGTAATGTCCCTTCCAACTCCAAGTATTCCTATTGTCTTACCTTCACTATACATTGGCCTGCCGATGAATGAGGCACGTCTAACCTCTCCATCTTTCCTCAAAAAACCGATTTCGCCTTTTGCCGTCTCGCCCTTCATAACCTTGGGAAATAGATTCAGTGCTTCATCCAGATCTTCCTTAGCGATCAGCTTTACGAGAGACTTCCCGATGAACATATCATTGGGATAACCTGTTATCTTCTCAAAACTTTTGTTTAGAGAAAGTATCCTGCCCTTCTCGTCTAGAATTAAAACATAATCACTGACAAAATCGATAAATTTTTGAATCGCTTTTTTGATTATGTTATTATATTCTTCAGTCTCTCCGTGATGCCCTTCATAGCTCAATCGATCACCCTTTCACACATACTCTGCATTTATCCTGACATACTCATCCGATAGATCGCACCCCAGTGCAACTGCATCTCTATCTCCGATACCAAAATCTACACTTATAATAATATCTTTTTCCTTCATAATATTATTGGTATTGTATGTGTAACTTTGCTGAATTATCTCTCCATTCTCAACGAAAGTAACCTCTTCTGTTCCGTTGCCAAATTTCAGGGTGATCTTTTTGGGATCGATCTCCGCAGAAGAGCTTCCGATAGCGGCTATTACACGTCCCCAATTCGGATCTTCTCCGAATATTGCACACTTGACGAGATTGGATCTGACGATAGACTTGGCAGCCATTCTGGCATCATCCTGGCTCTTTGCACCGGTAACAATTGCCGTGATCAATTTTGTTGCCCCTTCCCCGTCTCTTGCCATCATCCTTGCAAGCTTCATGCATACGAAATCCAGACCCCTCTGGAATCTCTCTTCCTCGATCTTACCATTGTGAGCGGTAGCGACAAGCAAAGCCATATCATTTGTGCTCATGTCACCATCCACCACAACCATATTGAAGGATTTATCTGTGGATGATTTGAGGCATCTTTTCAGTGTCTCTTCGGCTATATCAGCATCAGTATAAATGAAGGATAGCATCGTGCCCATCTTCGGGTCAATCATACCAGATCCTTTGGCTATCGCACCTATATGCACTCCATCTAACTCTATTGCGATCTCTTTTTTCCTTGAATCCGTGGTCATAATTGCTCTGGCTGCAGCATCACTTGCTTCTTGAGATCTCTTTAGATTTTTGAAGATACTACTGAACTGTTTCTCGATCAAAACCATATCAAGCTGCCTTCCGATCTTCCCGGTGGACGCAACCGCTACAGAGGAAGAATCAATACCCAATGCTTCTGCGGCAATTCCCGCCATCTTCTCAGCATTCTCAACCCCCCTATTTCCTGTGAAGGAATTTGCATTTCCGCTATTTGCAATTATCGCAGACAATCTACCTGAAGAGAGGTGTTTCTGGGTTATAAATAATGGGGCAGCCATAATCTTGTTCTCTGTAAAGACACCGGCTGCTCTGCCTTCACCAACGATAAGTGCCAGACCTTTTCCTTCTTCTTTTATACCCCATGCCCTTACGCCTTCAACGGCACATATACCACCATCTATCAGTTTGAAGTTCATTTGGGTATCCTCTAAATCTCATTTGGATCCGTGATCTTACCCTGAATGGCAGACGCTACAACAACAGCAGGGCTTGCCAGATACACCTTAGAGTCTTTATGCCCCATCCTACCTATAAAATTTCTGTTTGTCGAGCTTACACACACCTCTCCTTTTGCAAGAACGCCCATGTAACCGCCCAGGCAGGCACCACATGTAGGGCCGGATATGAATGCCTCGGCATCGGAGAATATATGGAGCAACCCCTCGCGCATCGCCTCATCGAATACCTTCTTACTTGCCGGGACAACGATCATCCTGACATCCTTATGGACTTTTCTTCCTTTCAGGATCTTTGCTGCAACCCGTAGATCCTCAATTCTGCCATTTGTGCACGACCCAAGATAAGCCTGATCGATCTCAATATCAACATCTGATGCCAGAGCGGTGTTTGACGGCAGAAAAGGAGCAGATACCGTTGGATGTATATCTTTTGCATCATACTCAAAGGTTTCCACGTACTCTGCATCATCGTCTGCATAAACGGGGGTAAAGTCTCCCTTGACTCTGCCTTTCAGAAAGTCAAATACCTTCTCATCTGAAGGGATTATCCCTGCCTTTGCCCCGGACTCTATTGCCATATTGGAGATGCTTATTCGATCAGAAACACTCATACCACTTATCGCCTGGCCATAAAACTCCTGAGACCTATATAAGGACCCAGAGACACCTATATCTCCAATTATATGAAGAATAACATCTTTCCCCATTACATATTTCTTCAGTTCGCCATTCACGACGAATTTCTGCGTCTCGGGGATCTTGAACCAGAGCTTACCAGTGGCCATTGCACAGGCAGCTTCAGTGGAACCTGTTCCTGTGGAGAATGCACCCAGTGCACCGTACGAGCATGTATGAGAATCCGCACCGATGATCAGCCGTCCCGGAGCCGCGAATCCGTCTTCTATCATCACCTGATGGCAGACTCCGCCCCTTCCCACCTCATAGTAGTATCTTATATTGTACTTTCTAGCGTAATCCTTCAGTGCTTTCGCCTGTCTTGCTGATGGAACATCTTTATTTGGTACGTAGTGGTCCTGAATTACAACGGTCTTCTCAACCATCGGCTGGACACCGAATTCATCGAATACTTCGAATGCAGGAACACCCGTAACGTCATTGACCATTATATAGTCTACTTCCCTCTCAACGATCTCTCCTGCATTACCGCCCAGTACCTTCTCTGCTATCGTGCCCATCTAATCTCTAAGCCCTTCTTCGGTAACCGAAAATACGGCCTCTCCTTCCGGTAGATTTGGTGAGTCCACCAGTCTTGCTATACGCTTCTCACCTTTCGATTTTCTGAGATATAGTCTGAATGTTGCCGTATGTCCCAGTACGTGTCCGCCTATCGGCCTTGTTGGATCGCCAAAGAATGCATCCGGTTTTGATTGAACCTGATTTGTTACCATTATAATCGAATTATTGAGATCTGAAAACCTCATCAGATCATGCAGATGTTTGTTGATCTTTTGCTGTCTATCTGCGAGGGTCCCTCGGCCCACATACTCGGCCCTGAAATGGGCTGTAACAGAGTCAACTATAAGGAGACGAACCGGTTTTTCACTATCCTTCAGCTCTTTGGCAAGCTCAGAAGCGCGTTCCATTAAAAGAATCTGGTGATTTGAGTTGTACGCACGAGCGACATGAATATTCTTGAGCGCTTCTTCGTACTCCAGACCGACTCCTTCGGACATCTGCTTTATCCTCTCCGGTCTGAATGTATTTTCTGTATCGATTATTATGGTGGAGCCATTTAGTCCTCCATCCTCTTCTGGACGCTGAACATTCACTGCCAGCTGGTGGGCCACCTGTGTCTTTCCGCTACCAAACTCACCATAAAACTCTGTAATAGATTGTGTCTCCAGTCCACCACCCAGTAGCTCATCCAGCGAGGTGGAACCGGTAGTAAGCTTCTTCACCTGTTTTCTACGTTCAAATACAACATCTCCGGTCTCAAATCCACCGATTTTTGCTTCCCGTCTCGCTGAATTTATTATCTTGGATGCGGTTAATTCCCCTATCTCGGCAACTGAGGCAAGTTCCGATGGGGACATTACAGCTATAGTTTCTATGGAGCCAAAACCAGCCTCTCTCAGTTTTTCGGCTGTTGCGGGTCCTACACCATCCAGCTCTTCCAGTGTAATAGTTTCTTCGCTCATGAGTATTCCATTGGGTTACAAGTCAACATAAAACTATTTATAATGTGCTTCCTGCTATTATTAACGATGGTTTCTCTGTTCTGTCCAAAGTGCGGAAAGGAAGTGGAAGATCTGTATGATAGGCTCTGCAAAAGTTGCTTTGTAGAAAAATTTAAACTCATCGATTATCCTCTGGTAGTTCAGATCAAGACCTGTCCAACCTGTGGCTCTATCTTTAAAGACGGAAGATGGATATCCGAAGAACCTGAGAAGATCCTTTTTTTGGTAGTTGAAGAAGAGGTGATGATTCATGAGGAGGCAAAATCGATAGAGCTCTTCATAAGTCCGGTGGTTCTTAAGGATTCAACCCGGGTGAATTTCAGTGTAAGAGCTGCTGTCAGGGGCCTTACGATGGAAGAGGATGGTGAGCTTGAGGTCAGGCTTAAAAAAGAGAGCTGCGATAGGTGCAGCAGGATCTCTTCCGGGTACTATGAGGGCATAATCCAGATAAGGGCAAAGGAGAGATTTCCAACATCAGAAGAGCTAAAAAAATGTGAGAGTATCGCCTACGAGATGACTTTACAGATGGAAAAGAAGGACAGGTTGGCCTTCATCTCAAAGGTAAAATCGCAAAGAGAAGGCATCGATATCTATCTTGGATCCATAAACGCCGCTCGCCAAATCACAAAATCCATAGCCGAGGCGTTCGGTACGTCTTACTTTGAGTCTTCGAAGCTCGTCGGCCAGAAGGCCGGAAGAAGGCTTTACAGGATCACATTCTCCATCCGCCTTCCAAAATTTACGAAAGGAGATGTTGTATCCTTGGACGAGAAAGTGATATTTATCAACCATTTTGAAAAGAGGGTCAGAGGAGTTGATCTGAGTGATGGCTCCAAGTTCGTTTGCAACAACAATAGGATGGATGACGCTGTGCTCTTGTGCAACAGAAACGATGCCAAAAAAGCCGTTCTTTGTGCGGCAGGGGATAAGGAGATTCAGATACTCGATCCTGATAGCTACAAGACTGTGACACTAAAAAAGCCGTTATTCCTTAAACAGTCGGAAGGTACCGATATATCCATTGTCAAGACAAAAAAGGGTCTATTTTTAATTCCTGAAAATGGGCCCGATGCGATTTGAACGCACGGCCGCCCGGTTATGAGCCGGGCGCTCTGACCAGACTAAGCTACGGGCCCCCGTTAAAATATTCTTTCTGTCTTAGTACTGAACGCCAATACTTATAACTTCTCATATCAAAAAGCCTTTCTGTTTTATGAGCACTGAAGATAAGATCAGAGAGATCGAGGAAGAGATCAGAGCAACTCCTTATAATAAGTCAACTGAGGCCCATATAGGGCGACTGAAGGCTAAACTATCAAAATTGAAGGAAGAGCGTTCCAAGAGGGGTGCGTCCAAAAGATCTAGAGAAGGGCAGATCAAAAAGTCTGGAGACGCCACTGCTGTACTCGTAGGCTTTCCTTTCGTCGGG
Source organism: Halobacteriota archaeon (assembly GCA_034190245.1). GTDB lineage: Archaea > Halobacteriota > Syntropharchaeia > DAOWMC01 > DAOWMC01 > JAXHTJ01. The sequence continues at coordinate 9,341 of JAXHTJ010000013.1, forward strand.
AAGTCGACACTCTTTCAGAAGCTTACGGGTGTCACAAAAGAGAAATTTTCTGATGGAGCGTCTCTTGAGGTTATTCCCGGGATTTTAGAGGTCAAGGGCTCAAAGATTCAGATTCTGGATCTATCGAGTTTGCCGGATGAGGGATACCCTGGCAGGGTACGAGAAGGTGAATTATTGTCCACAGTGAGAAACGCCGATCTGATTCTACTCGTGGTCGATATCTTCAGTGTCGATCGATTGTCTGAAGTAAAAGAGCGACTAATAAGTGCTGCTATAAGGATGAACGAGACACCTCCAAATATCTCAATCTCAAAGAGGGATCGTGGCGGAATCACAATAAACAAGACATTGGACCTCGATTTGGACGATAGTACAATACTCTCGATATTAAATGAGTACAAGATTCACAATGCAGATGTTCTGATCCGGGAGAATATCACTGAAGACCGGCTTATTGATGCATTGACCGGTAACAGGATCTATCTTCCAGCCATCTCGATCATAAATAAAGCGGATCTTAAGGATGATATTGAGGAGGTTGATATTCCAGATGACGCTATTCTGGTATCGGCGCTCGAAGATACCGGTCTTGGCACATTAAAAGTGGCCATGTTCGATAAACTGGAATTTATAAGGATCTACATGAAACCTCAGGGAGAAGATCCAGACTTTAAAGAGCCTATGATAATGAAGGAAGAGGCGACTGTTGGGGATATATGTGACAAGATTCATCGTGATTTTAGAGATAAGTTCAGACACGCCTACGTCTGGGGTAAGTCGGCAAAGCATCAGGGGCAGAAAGTCGGTCTGGGTCACAGGCTGAAGGATGAAGATGTTATAACTATAGTTGTCAGGAGATAAAATCTTATTTAAATAATCTACTCACAGCACAGATCTCCTCATAATATTAACTGTTATTAATTATAAAATTTATTAATTGTTATATAATATAATATATATAAATGAATAAAATGAGAAAGCTTTAAGGCCATGAACCAGCAAATTTATTTCGATCTACTATGAAATATGAGGATAAGGTTGATTTATATAGTGATGAAGGGAAATTGTTAGCGGGTAACATACCCATTGAAGCACTGAGTCCTTTAAGAAACCCATACATGGGAGAAGTCTACGTCACCATGAAAAGAACGGTTGTCGTAGATATGAAGAAACTGGAGGGTATGCTTAAAGAAGGGAGATGCGGATGGGGTACCCTTGTAGGCCAGGATGAGATCAAAATGCCGTGGTACGGATTTGAGGTTGATCTGGCGGAGAATGCAGATGAGATCGCTGATGATCTTCGGAAACTGATACAGGTGGAAGACGGAGACGATACAAATATATTGGTTCTGGAGGACGGTAACGTGCTTATCGTTCAAATGCCAGAAGAGACTCTCAGGAGATCTGCTGATTACTCGTGTGGTTTTACGCAGGTTGCTGGAGGTTTGGCTCAGATAATAGCAAAGAGAGCGAACCTATCCCCAACTGAAAATGTGCACAGGCTGGGTTTACTAAAAGGTTGCCTGTTCGGTAGATACCCCCAGACAGTATCTCCACAGCCGGGCAATCCGGTTGCGCCTCTTTTGAAGTATTCGACAAACCTTGAAGGACTTGGTATTGGACTAAAGTCGATCATGGTCAACCACATAGTTGCACTCGCAAACAACAGGACACTTCATGGTGCGGCTCTTGCAACGATACTGGAGCAGGGTGGAGAATACGAGATGGGCGATTGTATTGGATGGTATGAGAGGAGCCAACTCCTTGCAGCTGCTTATCAAGGTTTCAACGCAAACAATTTGGTACTCGATTGGATAAAGGATAACCGCAAAGGAACAGCGCATGATGTGCTTATTACCATGATGGAAAAGGCATTTGATGATGGTATAATCGAAAAGCCTAAGGAAAGTTATCCATATACGCAACCGTCGGGTTATAAACTTTACAACACCTCCGATTACCCGATCTGGAATGCGTATACGTGTGCGGCAATGATGGCTGCTGTTTGTGTAAACACAGGTGCGTCAAGATCGGTTCAAAGCGCAAGTACAGTTCTGGGTTACCTTCCGGATATGCTCGCTTTTGAAGCAGGTGGTCTTCCGGATCCGGATTCCGGTAGACTTATGGGAACTGGACTTGGTTATCAGTTCTACACACACGGTATCTATGGTGGTGCCGGACCTGGAGCCTTCACATTTGAGCATGTGATCGCAAGATCAACTTCGGGGTTCCTGACACCCTGTATAGTCGCAGGAATGTGCCTGGATGCGGGAACACAGATATTCAAGCCAACAACCACATCCGGCCTGTACTACCAGCTCGCTGATCATCTACCCATATTCAAGAATCCTCTGGAGAAATTGTCAGAAGCTGCTGAAAGTATAAAGAGTAAGATATGAGGTGATTTGATGGCAGAAGAGAAGAAGGAGAAATATAAAGCTCAGCTTTATCCGGGTTCAGATAGAGTTTCGGATAGAAGAAGGAAGATAACAGATAACTCAAAGAGATTGATCAAGTTCAGAGCCATTCCAGATGATAATCTCGTGTTAATACTGGGACACAGGCTTACTGGAGAGTCGTATGTGAGTGTGCATCCCCCACTGGATGAACTTGTGGAAAAGTATGACCCGGTCAAAGAGATCGTTGAACCGACACCAGGAGCAAGGGCTGGAGATCGTATTCGTTTTATCCAGTTTACGGATTCCGTTTACTATCCCCCAATAGCACCATGGCTCCGTTCGAGGATGTATATAACGAGGTATAGAGGAGTTGACACTGTTGTGTACTCTTCCAGGGAACTGTTAGAGATGAGAGAACGTGATTTAGAGGCGACATCTAAAGAGCTTCTCGAGACAGAAGTATTCAATCCCGCAAAGACGGCTGTACGAGGTATAACCGTCCATGGGTCTTCTCTAAGGTTAGATGAGAAGGGACTGATGTTCGATGCCCGGAGAAGGTACAAATTGGATGAAGAGACTTCAGAGGTTGTGTATACAAAAGATCAGCATGCTTATGTTCTGGATCTACCAATTTCAGTAGGAAGGCCTTTAACTGAGAGGGAATCAAGAAGAGATGACGTGACTTATAGATGGGATGTTGCGCCATACGCCTCCAGGACAGAGGTGACGACAGTTCTTGGTAGATATGGTACAGGAAGATTAATATCCGGGTTCAATCCGGAACTTACAGATGAGATAAATAAGATAGAATGAGGTAGATAAAATGGCCCAAGAGAGAAAAGAGAAGAGGCCCTGGCAGGACGAGACTCTAACACTTCCGTTCTATAGACAGCTTTACAGTGCCTTATTTTTAGGCAGAGCTGAACCAGATCCAAGGGCTAATAAACCGCTGAAACTCACACAGGCATTGGGCGATCATCTAAACTATGAATCGTACCAGGAATGGAATGCAAGACTCAATGAGAACACAATTGCAGCTGAGAAGTATATCGCCGGGGAACTGGAGAAGGAACTGGAAGTTGTGGAGAAGTTGAACAGGGTAATGCAGGGTGACCTTACGGCTCTGATGGATGCCGAGATGGCAGAAGATCTGCTGATAAGGGCAACAGGCGAGAAGACGATGGAGGACGCACTATTCAAACTAACCGGTCAAAGGTCATTAGAAGAAGCTGTGGACGGCATGACAGCGGATAAGACGATGGAACTGATGGATGTTGCATCACAGGTCTTAGCAGATGTGGAAGTAAGTGACGCATTGGGTATGATTGATGACTTTTTGGCTGTAGATATGTTTACTTCTTATGGGTTCCACCCGCCGATTATCAATCTCCCGATCAGGATTGCACCAGCAGTATTAACCCTGCTACTCGGTAACTCGTGTGATAACTTCTATTATAATATGGATCCATTTACAATGGAGTGCAACCCATTCCTTGAGAACTGGCACTATGAAGATGGTGTTCAGATGGCAAGACAGTCTTTCTGGTATGAGAATGCACTGGAGATACTGGACAGGAGGCACATGAGAACCGGTGAGAAGTTCAGATATCTGAACGTCCAGAGGCCACCTGGAGAGGGTGGAATGATGGCAAGAGACATTCTTGCAGATATTAGAAATGAGAAGACCCCCGAGTATAATGATAGTATAATGTATGCTTTTCCATACAACACGATCGTTACCCCGGACTGTCAGAGCGCTACCAGAAGTCTGTATGACTTCATCTGTACGCTGCTTAACATGATATTCTGCAGGAGATTGGGATGGCCGATTGATGCCTACGTCGCATGGGTGCCTCGTCCATCTATTGTGCAGATGGGTGAACAGTTGCCCATAGACATGCTCTTACCCAGGTTTTTACCTATATTCACCGGGATTACAGCTTATATAGGTAAATACAACCTGACTCACTTAGAGACAACAATGGAGACGATAGGTGCAGAGGCCGTTGTGCCGGGACCAACTGAGGCAGCATCTGCATATGTAAGGTATGGGATGGACATGATCAGGTATCCACCGCCTTTTGTGCAGTCAATAAGGGTCTATGGTCAGGATGCACATATGATAGACCCAACCATATATCCGTGTCCGGAGAAGAAGATCATGACAATCGAAGAAGCAAATAACGAGATAGAGAATGCAAGAAAAGAACATCCGGAATGGATGACAGATATCAAAGGGTATGGAAGGTGATAAAAGATGGCAGAAGAAAGAACATGTCCAGTATTCTTTGAGACCAAAATGTACAAGCGTCCGCCTTGCGGTGCCAAGATAGTGCAAAAAGAGCCTATATTATCAAGCGAAAGAGTAGTTGGACACATAAGCGGTCCTAAGGACATAAAAGGATGCAGAACTGGAGAAGAAGACGATCTTTACTATATATATGAATGTGAGAACGGGCATGCACTTGTTAGACCGGATTGGTGGGCTGATGTTCCAGTTGTTGCCCCTGGAACTATAGTAGTCGGAGGCTTTAAAGAACATCCTGAATGGTACCTGGAGGATCGTACTATTAAAATTAAACCACCAAAATGGTATCAGGATCTTCCGGATTTCCAGCAAGAGGAGATCTGGAAGAAGTGAGGAGATGAATATAATAAGTTGGAGAGGATATTAATAAAGTTAAGGTGAAAAGATATGGGAGAAGAGGAAGAGAGAGAATTAACAGAAGATGAAAAGCGATGGGCTAGTGTTTCTGGTATTCCTACGGCGGAAGAGAGGAAGGTTAAGCTTGACCCGGAAAAGATGAAGCAGAAGATCTTACCATTCGAGAGAAGATCGCCGTTGTACTCTCAAATGGAACAGCTTTACGAAGCTGCCCCTATGGATGTAGTGGATCATAAAATGTACAAGAGGGGTGGTCTGCAGCAGTCAAGGACAAAGGTAGAGTTTACTGAATGGGGTAGGAAGGTAGCGATGGAGAGGGGCATCCCATCCTACAATAGAGAGGTGGGTATACCGATGGGACAGAGATCGATGGAGACGGCTGCCATAGCAGGCACAGATGTAATGGCAACCTATGACGATGTCAACTTTTTCAACAACGCAGCCATGCATCAGATGCTCGATGACATCAAGAGAACCGTCATCATAAATCTGGATGTGGCTCACAGAACTATCCAGCTCAGGCTCGGAAAGGAGATATCACCAGAGACGATGAACCTCTTTATGGAGACCCTCCAACACAGGCTCTCCGGAGGTGCTGTCATTCAGGAGCACATGTCAGAGATACACCCTGGATTGACACAGGATGGATATGGAAAGGTCTTCACAGGTGATGATGAACTGGCAGATCAGTTCGATCGCAGGTTCATAGTAAACATAAACAACGAGTTCTGTCCTGAAAGGGCGGAGATGCTGAAGGTAGGTGTAGGTGATAAGCTCTGTCTTGCGGTACACGAACCAACACTCAGGGTGAGGATGATGGACGGTGGAGCGATAGTAAGGAGTGCTGCCCAGTCTGCAACGATGTCATTTGTTGCAACATATAGGCTCACCGGAGAATCCGTGCTTTCGGATATCGCTTTCTCGACAAGGCATGCTCAGCAGGTGAGGATGGGAGAGATACTGTGGCAGAACAGATCGCGAGCACCAAATGAGCCTGGAGGTATACCATTTGGATACCTTGCAGATATGTGCCCTGCCGAATCGAACGTGGCACCAATTCCAACCATGGAGCTACTCGCCTCAGGAGATATGGATGCGATGGGAACTCTTTTCTCATCTGTCACTCAAGGTCAACCAATGTGGACTGAGCTCCTCACAAACGCATGGTACGGGCAGTACATGGCAGGAGGCGTCGGCTTCAATTGTGCAGCAATTTCTTTCCTCGGTTCCGGTTTCCTCGATATAAACGAGTTGACAGCATCCTTTGGAGATGTGATCCCCGGTGGAGGAGAAGATGGTGCAACAGGCGTCTTTGGATTGATGGGGTCGATACTTGGCGGACATGAGCGAATGCCTGCAAGATGGAGAGCCATAAAACCATTCGTGCATATGGTTTCCCATCTGATAATGGATGAGTACGACAAGTATCCTACGCTGATGGAGTTCCACTGGGGCGGTGCGATAAGGACTTTCGTTGTAGGTTATGGCGGATCTATAGTAGCAGCACTATTTACCGGTGATTCTCAGCTGACACAGATCGCAGCCAACTACGCCGTTGGACTCGGTATGAAGGAGGGCTGGTTCAGAACAGGCTGGTCCGGACAGGAAGTGCAGCACCATACTGGTCTTGCATACGGAGCATCTTTGAGACCGGAAGAAGGCGGTCTTCCAGAGCTAAAAGGACCGAATGTTCCATACATGTCTTACACAGTGGGGTCATTGGGATTCCCGATGTTCTGCTATGCAGCGATGCTTGCCAGAGGATCTGCCTGGGCGGCGAGTCCGCTCATCAAGGTTGCATTCTCAGATCCTGACCTGTCATTCGACTTCAGGACTCCGACACTGGAATTTGCAAAAGGCGTGTTAAGAGAGTTCGAACCTTCGGGCGAGAGGGATATTATAAGGCCAGCGAGGTGAGGTGTAAATCACGCCTCGCATCCTTTATGAATTTTGGAGGTTAAAAAAATGGTAAATCTTGGACAGATTGTGACAGAAACAGAAGCAGAACACTTTAAGGGAAAGGGTCCATTACCAGAGGACTGGTACAAGACAGCCGCCTTCGTATCGAACAAAGAGGAAGAGCCAACACCCTATCGACTATTGTTTGACTGGCTGATTGGCAGTGGTCTCGGTGGATTTGGAGATATGATGAGTGGTGGTTCTGGTACCACTATCGGTTCTGTGGCTCCGATGATAATGAAGATTATGCCCCTATTCACGAGTTTGCCACCAATGTCGATTCTGATAGAGACTTTGCACCCGGTAAGAGATAGGGAACACGTCAGAATCTCAACGTCACCCTTCGGTATACATGATGGTGCGCCAAAACCAGGGTCTAATTTAGAGCCTGACATAATTATGAGGATTGACTATTATGATCTCGTGAGAATCATCTTAGGAGAGATGAGTTTTGCTGATCCTCTATGTGATGGACTGGCAACCATAGAAGGGAATCTATTCTCCTTCATGACGTTTGGTGACATGTTCGATACAATGGCCCAGCTATTCTCCACAATGGGTGGTGGTGAAGGAGGCGACGAAGGGGGACTCGGCGGCATAATGGGCATGGTAGGTGGTCCCAAGAAGTGATGTTAAAAGGTGACTGATATCCTTTAGTCACCTACCTTATTTTTATAAAATTTGTTTTAGATGACCTCAAAGGTTCTGCTTGTTAATCCGCCATGGTACAGATTCTTTGGAAAGGAGTTCAGCGCCCAACCGATAGGTCTCTGCTATATAGCCGGAGTCCTTAGAGAGGGAGGCTATTACGTATCCGTTTATAATCCCGATTATAACTCAAAGAGACAGGGAGAAGCGATCCTCGGCGATGTATTCAATGCAGAGACGCACGGGAAGTACTCTGAAATCCTGAAAGATAGAGATCATAGCCTCTGGAAAGAGATCGAATCGGTTATCATTTCACATACTCCTGATATTGTCGGAATATCTGCTATGACCGGACAGTACGGATCAGCATTGAGTATCGCAAAGATTGTGAAAGATCACGATCCAGACGTACCGGTTGTTATGGGTGGTATCCATCCGACGGCACTGCCAGAAGAAGTGGTAGAAAAAGAGGAAGTTGATATTGTCGTCAGAGGAGAGGGAGAATACACCTTCCTTGAACTCGTTGAGAATATAGATGGCGATCTGAGTTCGGTTCTTGGGATAACATACAAATTGCAGGATAAGATTGTTCACAATGCAGATAGGCCACTGATCCGGAATCTGGATGAACTGCCCTTTCCGGCAAGAGATCTGATACTTGAGAAGGAGACCTATCCTTCTTCTGCTTTTGGAAAGATGATTGGAAGCAGGGGCTGTCCACACAAGTGTATATTCTGCTCTCCAGATAAGATATGGAATAGGAAGGTCCGATTCAGATCTCCTGAAAGTGTGATCGATGAGATCAAAGATGTGCAAAAGGAGTTCGGCACCACACTATTCTACTTTGATGACGCCGACTTCACCCTGAATAAAAAATTTGTGATGCGTGTATGTGATCTCATAATTGAAGAAGGGCTAAATATCACATGGAGTTGTGAGGGGAGGGCGGATGAACTTGAAGATGATATGGCTAAAAAGATGGCACGAGCAGGTTGTGAAAGTATCTGCATCGGAGTAGAGTCAGGTGATGAAGAGATACTCAAAAAGATGAATAAAGGCATTACGATAGAAGAGATAATAGACGCCAGAAACATCTTAAAGAAGAACAATATACTGTTCTATGCGTTCTTTATGATAGGATTCCCATGGGAGGATAAATCACAGGTTGTTAAAACTTCATCATTTATGAGGTGGCTGGACCCGGACATTGCGAGTTTCAACATCGCCACACCATATCCGGGAACCGGGCTGTACGAGCAATGTAAATCCGAAGGAACAGTGCCAACAGATTGGGAGAATTTCCTCCACCAAAGCCCGGAGATGAGCCTGAATAAAAGAATTAAAAGAGATGAAGCATCTCAGTTGATCCAGTATGCTTATGAGCTGTTCGGCGCATACAACAAGAGGAAGAGAGCGGAAAGTCTGATCGACTTGATGAAGGATAGGCAACATCATTCCCTTTTTCGATAGATATATATTGAACAATGAGTTGATTTTAAGGTGAGTTTTGATCTTTATGAGGACGATAGAGTGGTCAGACGAAAAAGAGTGCATTCTCCTGGTAGATCAGACTCTTTTGCCGGTAGAGTATAAAGTCCTGGAGTGCAGTAAACCGGAAGATTTGATCGAGGCGATTAAAAGTCTGAGAATAAGAGGGGCTCCGGCCCTGGGTGCTGCTGGCGCTTTCGGAGTTGCTTTATCTGCCTACAAGAGCATATCATCGGATGTGGACGAATTAAAAAATGATCTGGATAAAGCCGCAGAGGATTTGAAGGGAACACGCCCAACGGCTGTCAATCTCTTCTATGGTATTGAAAGGACACTGAAGAGGGCAAAATCAGGAGGCACTCTAAACGAGGTGCGAAAACTCGCATTGGATGAAGCAGAGAAGATAGCTGAAGAAGACGTGCAGACAAACAGACTGATCGGTGAGTATGGTGAAGAACTGCTAAAAGATGGGGATAGCATAATGACACATTGCAATGCCGGAAAGATGGCCTGTGTTGATTGGGGGACTGCCCTGGGCGTAATAAGGTCTGCGGTTGCAAAGGGAAAAAGAATCGAAGTTATCTCCTGTGAGACCCGCCCCTTGAATCAAGGCAGCCGAATAACGACCTGGGAACTTATGCAGGACAAGATACCGGTTACATTGATTGTTGACAGCGCCTCAGGACATATGATGAGAACGGGTGCAATCGACAAGATCATAGTTGGTGCAGATCGCATCGTGAAGGATGGGGTCTTCAATAAGATCGGTACATATAACCATGCCGTACTTGCTAAAGCGCATAAAATACCTTTTTATGTCGCTGCACCTGTTTCCACATTCGACCTCGATAGAGAATCAAAAGATATTGTTATTGAAGAGAGAGGTGCAGGTGAGTTGAGATATTTTAGAAGAGAGCAGATTGCACCATCAGATGTAAAGGTTCGCAATCCCGCTTTTGATTTTACCCCTATGGAGCTTGTTAGCGCTATTATCGCTGATAAGGGTGTTTTTTACCCGTCTGAAGGGCCCATCTCTCTTTAAAATGATTTCTCCAAAGAAAAAAGGGGATCGAAAGAATGGGTGGTATCCTCGTTACCGGCTATTTGGTAACGTGGCACCCATCCTCTACACCATCTCTAATCCATATTATTCTATCAGCTTGATTTCCTAGTTCTTCCTCATGGGTTACAAGAAATATTGTAACACCAAGATCTTCATTAAGGTGTCTAAAAAGATCTACTATGTTATCGGACGTCTTTGAATCCAGATTTGCTGTGGGTTCATCTGCAAGCAAGATGCTGGGTTCATTAATAAGAGCCCGTGCAATTGCAACCCTTTGTTGTTCACCACCAGACAGTTCGGATGGTAAATGCTCTAATCTACTGCTCAACCCCACCAAATCAAGGAGTTTTGTAGATTGTTTTTTACACTTCTCTCTTGGTAGTCCTGACAGCATCAGAGGAATCATGACATTCTCAAGAGCTGATAACTCCATGAAAAGACTGAAGAACTGGAAGACAAACCCACATTTACTCAATCGTAGGTCTGCACGACTATTTTGGTCAAGTTTGCTTGTATCATGTCCATCAAGAAAGACCTTTCCGGATGTGGGTGTGTCAAGTATCCCTATCTGATGGAGTAACGTTGATTTTCCGGAACCTGATGGTCCCATCAAGGCCACAAACTCACCGCGTTTTATGGAGATATCTACTCCTTTGAGTGCGGGTACTTCAATGTCACCCAATTGGTAAGTCTTCTTTAAATTCTCTGTTTTAATTATCGTATCACTTTTCATCTTATTCCTCCCATAACGATTTCACAACATCTTGCCTCGACGCTTTCATTGCAGGATACAGTCCAGCAAGTATGGATGCGATCATCATGTAAACGGTAGCCTCAATAAAGAGGGAAGGGGTAAAGCTCAGATAGACATCCCCTATGGGCATGGGCATGGGATGTTGCGATACATAAGCATCCGCCATGTAACTCATCCCTATACCGATCATAATTCCAAATATTGAAAAGATTGCTGCCTCTAAGATGAAAACAATTAAAATCGTGTAGTTCCTTGCGCCTATTGCCTTCAGAACGCCGATCAGACTTTTTTTACGCGACGTATTTATATAAATCACGATCCAGATTGTTATCATTGTGGTAACGAGTCCGATTGCTGTGATCAGTTGAGTGAACATTCCAAGGCTATCTGTGACACTTCTAATGAAGTTCATATCACCTTTCCAGGTTCTCACATTTGCGCGTATACCCTGCTGTGAAATCAATATCTGGTATTTATCAGTTAAATCCCCATCATCAAGGCGCACCAGGATCTCTGAGGCCTTCTGTTCTCCAATTACGGATTCCATCTCTTTGTTGGTCACATACCCCCACCAGTCTGCACCTAGAGAACCTGCTTTCATTATTCCTTTGACACGATAATCCCTTGTAACACCATCTCGGTAAGTTACAGTTACTATGTCACCCACCTCCGCATCCACCTTATTGAGAAGTGTACTTAATGAAAAGGTCCCCTCCGCCGGCACATTCACGAGTTGTATGCCCAGTACAATCTCACCCACATCATCATCATCGAGGAATTCCCCGTATTCGATCATCTCTGATAATTCCGTAACTTCAGAATCCTTGGATGGGGTGAATGCCAGTACCAAAGTATTTGTAGTCTTATCATCTTTTGAAATAGAAGCTTCACGTTTTAAACGGGGAGATACTCCGGCTATTCCTGGCATTTGATCTAATTTGCGCTCTATGTTAGAGACGGTGGATTGATCAAATGGTTCTTTTATCTCTAATGGTTCAATTACTAAATGGGAAGTGAGGGTGGTTATCAGCTCATTTTGAACCGCATCTTCAAATCCACCCCCAAGTGCAGTGGATAACCCAAAGAACAGAAAACCAAGGGCTACGACAAATACCACCAAAACGGCTATTGCTCTGTCTTTTGATAGATCCTTGAATGCCAGAAATACAGCAGTTTTGACATTCGCTACTACTTTACTCATTTTTCTTTCTTCGAACTCCTTGAGGATAATATTACTGCAAACCCAACAACGACGATAGCAGAGAAAATTGGAAGCATAAGTGTACTGAATGGGATTGACTCAGACCCATGTACAATCAATTCCGTGCCCTGAGTGACCTCTCTGGTCCATCCGTCACTATCAACATACTCAATCACTACATTATAAATGGATGTCCCTGCTTGAGTTGCATCAAAGGTAAATACCGCTGGAATGTTCTCATCGGGCTCAATCTTTCCGAGAAAAACACTTTTTACACCTTCGAAAGGCAGATCTATACTTGCTTTTACAGATTTGGCGTCACCGGTTCCAGTGTTCTCTACTTTTATTGCCAGTGTTACAAAATCGCCCACGGATATCTTTTCGGGATCGTGGGATATAGACGCTATGCTTATCTCAGGTCCGCCTTTTATCTGGACACCGACTATCTCACCCTGTGTCTTTTTGGCTCCACTTATCCCGGTGTATTCTATGCCGATAGGTATGGAATATAAACCAAGTTCAGCGTTAATGTCAGATATGAACTCAACATTGAGCCTATAACTCTCTCCTGGTTCAATTCCTTCTATATAATAATTGTTTGGGCTTTTGAGTGAAATGGGTATTGAAGAATCTGTGAGTATCTGAACATTTATATCATTTGCTCTGCCTAAGCCTTTATTTGTCAGTTTCAATGAGATCTCGTATTTATAACCCGGTTTTATGAAGTCCGGAACGATCTTTTCAACCTCTATCGCAGGTTCTTTTATCGTTGATATCTCTGTATTCACATTCAATAAAATGGGGTATCTGATCATTCTAACTGATGATGTATTTGCATCGATAACCTCTATCCAGATTTCCGGGAAATAGATACCTTCTTCGTAAGGTGCCTTGAATTTAAATAGAAATGTATTGCTTGCACCAGGTCCCAAGACTCCCACATTGGAATAATCATCACTCAAAGATTCCAGATCTCTCGAGTGCAGAGTAACATCATCAATCTTTACACCCATACCGCCCCTATTCTCTATCGTTACTGTAAGTATTCCGGTCTCTTTGGGCATCAAGATCTCGGGAGTTACCCTGTAATCGGTGATCATGATTGCCCCTTCACTATATCCAATACTGTCGTCGGCAGCAGTAGGTGCACTTACCACTAAAATAAAAAAGATGGTTACGAGAACTGCTCTTCCAAAAACCGACGCAACTCCAATTTTATTATTATTTTGTTTCATAATATACCCTTTTTGTCAGATAATACTATATAAACATATCGAAATGCTTCAGTATTATATTTATATTATACTATCCTGTACCTCCCTTTTATTTTTTCCATATTGATTCTATTATATCTCCTCTTGCCGCCCGAAAAGCAGGATAAAATCCAGCAAGTACGGATGCAAGCGATATGTATATCGCAGCATTAACAAAGAGGTCCAAATCTACATATAAATATACATTTCCAAGTGGTATGGTAATTGGAAATGCCGTGACAAATGCTTGAGCCGCATAGCTCAGGCCAATGCCAATCACTATTCCAAAGGCAGCAAAAAATAGTGATTCTATAATGAAGATAGTCAAAATCACATTGTTTCGTGCACCTACAGCCTTTATAACACCGAATAACCGTTTTTTTCGCGTAGAGTTTATAAAAATTACGATCGCTACCGTGATTATTGTTGTCATAAGACCAATGGCTGTAATCACCTGAGTGAACATTTCAAGACTTTGAGATACGGTTTCGATGAAACCCATCTCATCTTTCCAGGTTTTTACTTCCCCGTGTATGCCCTGTTGCAAGATCGTAGCTTTGTATTTATCGACAGCTTCGGGATGGTCATCAACCTTTATTAGGATTTTAGATGCCATCTCCTCACCATATACAGCTTTCATCTCCTTGTTAGTAACATATGCGGTCCAGTCTGAACCAAGAACACCACCTTCGAGAATCCCTTTGACAGTGTACTCCCTTGTAACGCCATTATCATAGGTAATGGAGATTTTCTCACCGACATAGATGTCAATATTTGTCTTGATAGTGGTCATTGAGAATCCCCCCTCGGTCTCTACATTGGTCAATTGAATACCCAGTACGATCTGATCGGTATCATCATCATCTAGATATTCTCCATGGGTGACCTTTTCATGCAGATCTGTAACCTTTGAATCTATGGAGGGGGTTAGCCCCACAATATCGGCGTTTAGACCCTTTTCTTCTGTGAATATATAGGCATTCGTTTTTAGTATAGGGGATATCCCGACTATTCCAGGGATGAATTCCACCTTCTTCTCTATGTTGGAGGTAGAAGAATGATCAAATGCTTCATCTTTATTCAATGGTTCGATCGTAATGTGGGAACTGAGAGTTGTTATAACCTGATCCTGAAATGCATAATAGAATCCATCGCTCAAACCGGTGGATATGCCGAAGAATAAGAATCCGAAGGCTACTACAAAGACGACTAAAAAGGTGATTGCCTTATCTTTGGAGAGGTCCTTTATTGCCAAAAATAAGGCGGTTCTGGTATAAGCTTTGATGCCACTCATTCTTCCTTCATTGAAGTAATTCTTTTATATACTATTGTAGGACCGATAACCATACCGGCAAATATAATCGGCAGTAATAGTTCAATAAGTACTGCAGAGATAATTCCTTCAGGCTCATTAACGACCAATTCCGAACTCTGGGAGAACTCTTTATCCATGCCATCATCCTCGTACTCTATTGTTACACTGTAGAGGTGTCTGCCTGTTTCTGTTGCGTCGAAGGTAAATACAGCTGGAACATTCTCATCTGGTTCAATCTTCCCAAGGAACACACCCTTAACTCCATCTACAGGTAAATTAATGTTTGCTTTTGCCGATTTAGCTTCTCCTGTTCCTGTGTTCTCTACTTTAATTACCAGTGTCACAAAATCGCCCTTTACAATCTTGGCCGGATCATGGGATATAGATGCTATGCTAATCTCTGGCCCTCCTTTGATCTGAACTCCCACGGCCTCGCCCTGCTGTTTGGTGATGCCATTTACACCATTGTATTCTATTGCAACAGGGATGGTAAACAGACCGAGATCAGCATTTTTGTCAGATACGAATTCAATTTGTAGACTATAGCTCTCTCCTGGTTCAATTCCGTCAATATAATAATTGTTAGGGCTTGTCATAGATATTGGTATAGAGGAATCCGTGACTATCAGGACTTTAACATCATTTGCTCTGCCCAATCCTTTATTTGTCAGTTTCAACGTGAACACGTAACTATAACCGGCTTTTATATAATCCGGTAGTATCTTTTCAACTTCCAGAGCCGGTTCCTTTATAGTGGATATATCCGTATTCACATTTATTAAAATAGGATATTTGATCGTTCTGGATGTTGTTGAATTGGGCTCAATAACACCTATCCAGATCTCTGGGAAGTAGACACCTTCTTTGTCGGGGGCCCTGAACTTGAATAGAAGCGTAGTACCTGTGCCAGGTCCCAATGTTCCTATAGCTTTGTAATTGTCGCTCAAAGATCTTATGTCCCTTGAGTGAAGAATTACATCCTTGACATCTATACTTTCGCCACCTGTATTCTCGATTGTCACTGTGATGACACCTGTCTCTTTTGGCATTATAACCTCGGGAGTCACCTGATAACTGGTGACTGCGGCAGCTCCTTCTCTTCCCATTTCTACAGGGAAATTGTTGATGTTGAAGACTTGAGTAGGTCCTGATCCATCGTCACCACCATCACCTCCGTCGCCACCATCTGGGGGTGTATCCGTATCCCAGGGTCCGAAGAGATAGCCAATAGGGTCGTAAAAGAAATCTGGGTCTATGAAAATCGCTGATGCTGTTGATACACTAGCAAGTAAAATAATACAGATTGATATCTGAAATGCCCTCTTGAAGATCGAACTGTATTTAATTTTATCATTTTTTAGTCTCATGTTATAATAGATTGCTATATTATAGTATATAAACATATCGAAATAAAGTCAATCATAGATAAAGATGTTTACAAAATGCTTTCAGAAGGTAGGGGGTGGGTATAAAAAAGTTACGTATCACCGAGCCTTTTCTGATAAAATTGTGAGGCTATCCCAAGACCGGCAGCTATAACAGCTACAAAAAAAGCATTTGTAAATCCCATGTGTATCGGAGAAGAGAACTGCATGAACTCTAATTCGGTACTGAGTTCACCCTCACCAATGAGATATGGTAATTCGGTCTGTAAGGGAATGTCACCACCAATTAAAGAACCAATGATTCCAGAAGCTTGATTTGCTATCACAATGACGATGAGAAGCACGATAATAAAGACAAGTACAAGCCAGAGTAGCTTTTTTGCGCTGAAACGAACAAGCTGATCTGCATTCGCTACATAGTCATCAGAAACAGATAATACAGATCCTGTCAAAAGTACCAGACCAATATATATAATACCAAGTTTGATGCTCAGTAAGAACCATGACAGGAGTGGCGAACCAATTGTCCCACCTGAAAAAGGTGTCCCGAATATACTTGCCTCCACTCCAAATGGAGACAGATTGATGTCTATTGCTCCTGTCCCAAAAGTGAGTCCCCACCATGGTCCTAAAAATGGCATTATTATGGTGATTACACCCGCAGCAATACCGATCCAGTTTACTCTTTCTAGCCTCACAAATCCACCTCCAGTATCATCCCTTCAATATCAAGAACCATCTTAATGCCCCCTGATGGTGATGTTCCCGAGTCCAGATCGACCGTTTCAATATCGGGAAGACTCCCTTCCAGCGTTAATGTTGCCGGAGCATCTGCAGGGACCTTCACTTCCTCCGGTAAACTGATTATTACAACTTCGTCCCCCATGTTATAATTGATCGACAACTCTTTTATCGTCATTGCCATATCAAAAGGTGAATCAACCGTTGCTCCAAGAAAGAGCTTGCTCCCATCTTCAGAAAGTCGAGGTTCTTCGATTTTTAAAAATTCTGTCTCGGGGCCGTCTCCGGAGAGATCTACAGGTATCAGGCTTTCAATTGTTCCCTGCGGTCCCTCAGAGAATAGAGTGGATCCTATATCCCAATCGTTTGTTGCAAATGCCGCAAGTATACACAAAAGAGTTATAATTGTTGGAATTGTTGATAAGATTCTATTGAGTCTTTTTTCTTCCATCTTTACACTCCGTTTTGAAATTAGTACCATATTCTGTGTATATTTAACATTTAAAAATATTGTGCTTTGGCAACATGGTTACGACGTGACAACAATCAAGTGAAAAAACGTGCAGATACAAAAGTATAAAAGAGGAGCTGGCACATTTCCCTTTCATTATATTTCCGGAATTGTCACCATGTCTCTTCTTATGATGTGAAGCTCTCTTTTGTCAAGCGTCACAGGATCTAAAGACACTATCAACCTAGTAGGACTGATCATTATAACATCATTCAAAAACTCGATAAATTTAAAAACTCGCTGGAAGCCATTTTGTATGATCAGGTATTCCAAACCTTCAAAGAAGATGATACTATTATCTGCTTGTTTGACAAAACCGCTAATTGTCCTGTGCAATTTTTCGAGTTGGTCAGGATTTATGCAGTTCTCTTCAGGTATCTTGTTTATTGTAATCCATATGTTTGGTGTCTTTTCTAGATTATACCTTCTTCTGATCACTGCGGGATTTGTCCTTGATATGTATAGCCCCTTGATTCCGTGCTTAACCAGATCTTTGAAGACATCAAAACCTTTTTCCGGTTTTTCTTCTTCAACAATATATATGAAACCATGGTCCAGTTGATATTTCATCTCGGTCTCAATGCTATCATTCTCACTTACAGGAGTTATGAGCAATTCTTGAAGCTCGGAGAGGTCTTTTAATGTGATTATCATACCTTTCTTCTTCCTTCCCTCTTTTAGAACAGCCGTAGAAACACTAAGGGGTATCTCCTCTATTCCATCCTTCTTTGCGTAGTTCAGGCTGAAGTCATCTTTTGCTTCAATCATTATCTCTTCCCCTAAAATTGAGGATATGGATTTATTCTCATATCTTTCGATTTCAAGTAGCTTTTTTGCACTTTTGTTGATAGTGAGAATATTTCCAGAGAGGTCGGTTGATATTGTTGCTACCGGCGATTCCTCGATTAACCTCTCCAGCTTTTTTATAAGTGCTTCACGTTCTATTTCCATATGCTTGCGATCACTGATGTCACGTACGATTCCGACGAAGTCAATCGGATTTCCAGAAGCTTCCTTAAGTGCAGTTCCACTCATCTCAACGGGAAACTCAGAGCCATCCGCCTTGAGGGCCGTGTATTCCAGCCGTGTAACAGTCCCTTTCTTAAGAGTTTTTTTAATGTTGCCTACTGCCCTCTCAATGTCATATGAGGCAATAAATGTAGAGCTCTCTTCCCCGAGTATCTCATCCTTGGAGCTGAAACCATGCATCTTCAGCAGCTTTTGGTTGACCTCAGTGTAACGACCTTCCCCGTTGAGAACGAATATACCATCACTGGCAGACTCAAACAGGAGCCGTAGTTTTTCCTCTGACTTTCGCAGAGCCTCCTCAGTCCGTTTCTTCTCCTCGACTAGGTGCTGCTTTTCAAGAGGTTCTCTTATGGTTGCAAGCACTTCATCCATGTTGAGGGGCTTGGTTATGTAAGATGATGCTCCCTCGTTGAGAGCTCGAACAGCACTTTCCATAGTTGCATAAGCCGTTGCCATGATCACGGCCATGTCGGGATGTATCTCCTTTAGGGGTGCTAACAGATCCACCCCACTTACGTCGGGCAACTTGATATCCAGAAGGGCAACGTTAAAGAAGCCATTTCGCGCCTTATTTAATGCCTCCTGTCCTGTCCCAGCCGTCTCTGTTTCGTACCCCTTCTTACCGAATACAAGTTCAAGGCTCTTACAGGTGCTCTTGTCATCATCAACGATCAGGATTCTCTCTTTAGTCTCCATCTTCTTCCCTTCCTATCTTCACCTATTCTGATTCTCTCTCTTCTCCATCATCGTATCGACTATGAGTAAGCTTGTTTTCTCATTCATTTTACTGTGATCTCCTTCTGATAATGAGGTAGCCTGACGGTGAAGGTGCTGCCTTCTCCTGTAACGCTCTTAACATCGATAGTCCCTCCATGTGCCTCCATCACTGCCTTGCTTATTGCTAGCCCCAGCCCGATCCCCTTGGCCTTGGTGGAGTAGAGTGGTTCAAACAGCATCTTTAGATCTTTATCAGGTATACCCATCCCGGTATCTGTAAAAGAGATGGTCACCAACCACTCGTTGAGTGATCGAGACCTGACCTTTAGCCTACCACCCCGGGGCATAGCCTGCATAGCGTTGATGATGATATTTCCAAAGACCTGGTCGAGTTGGTCTGGATCGGCCAAAATAGACGGCATTGTATCATCCAACTCTATAATCAATTCAATATTCTCCGGCATACCTACATGAGCAAGCGCAACCTGAACAATCTCATTGACATCAACCTTCTTTCTGTTAGGAGGCTTGGGACGGGCAAAGCCGAGAATACTGCCGATTATCCTGTCAGATCTGGCCACTTCTTTCTCTATGATCTCAAGTGACTCCTTCACATCAGAATCAGGCTCTTCAATGACCATATTTAGGAAGTAGGTGGCGTTCTTTATGGCGCCCAATGGGTTACGTAGCTCATGGCTTACACTACCGGCGAGCTGCCCCAGCATAGCCAGCTTTTCTTTGCGCACAAGCTCCTCTTCCACTCTCTTGCGCTCAGTTATGTCAGTTGAGATCACCATGGCAGAAGTTACCTTCCCTCTGGGTTTGATAGGTGCTATACGATTCTCAAACCAAGAGAAACGATTACCAACGCCGACACCCCTGCTCACAATCTTACATGCCTCTCCTGTCTCAAAGACTTGATCAATTTTCCTGCTGTATTCGTCCCTGTATTCGGGTTGCGTGTATCTATCTATACACGTCCCAATCATATCTTCCATCTTTAGCGGTGGAACAGTGCGATTTACAAACTGTATCCTGTGTTGACGGTCCACGATAAGAATTTGGTCGGGGGTGTTCTCAAAAAGCGAATGCATTTTACTCTCGCTCTCAAGTAGTGCTTCCTCTGTCTTAGTGCAGTCTAATTCGGATTTCTCCAATTCTGTAAATTGTTGGTGCAACTCCACCCACCCCTCAATTATTTGTGCATATCTCAAATATACCTGACATTATGGGCATTGAATGCCCAGACCAGAGCGTTTTGTTCCGGTTTGAAAGCACTATATGTGCCTAAAGACTACTATGACCTGTCGAAAAGATGCTCCCCGGTATTAGAAATTACAGTGGCCATCTATTTCAATCCCCTTGAATCTCATTTCCACCATATTCTATCGGATAGGAAATGAACTTTAAACGTGTCTATGCCAGTTTATATATTATAAACCTTTTCGTGAATCCCATAAAATTAAGGGTTTTTTACGAAAATCTGTTAACAACTTAGAGTCATGTGGCCAAAGTATTTATAATAAAAGGTACAACAGTATGGCATGGTTGAAGATCTTGTGGATATTATTGGTGAGGGATTTGACACCTGGAAGAATAATCTGGTTATCTGTCTTCCATTTATCTTTAATACAGTGATAACATCTGTAGTTGCAGCCGCAATTATGGGAAGTGCCATACTAATATCGATTCCTGAATTGATATCATTTTTCGAGTCGGCCGAGATCTCACCCGGTGCTATCGTACAGATCTTCCCCGAGATCCTTCAAAGCACGAGCCTGATTATAACAGCCACCATTATTACTATGATCTTAAGCCTGTTAATAAGTGCATTTTTCACATCAGGCGCGATTGGTATGGCCAAAGAGGCGACAAAAAGTGGTCGAGCTGATCTCTCAGATATGGGAGAATACGGGAGAAGAAAGTATATCAATCTCTTCTTTGCAAACATCATCATTACCCTGTTAACTTTTGCCGGTTTTATATTCATCATTCCCGGTTTATTAAATTTAATTCCAATTCTGACAGCATCTGTAAACCCAGAATTTGTTGATCTGTTGCCGGCATTACCGCTACTTGTATTGGGTATTTTGGCTGCCGTCGCCTATATCCTTGTAATAAGTATATTGTTTGCTCCTTCACGGTATGCCATCGTTATCGATGACCTTGGGGCAATAGAAGGTTTGAAAGAAGGTTTCAGGTTTTTTATGGAGAATAAAGTTGAGGTATTTCTGCTCTTCATCATCGTAATTGCAGCAATGGCAATTCCAGCTTTTTTTAGCTCTATACCATATATCGGAGGGATAATATCAATGATAATAACGCTTCTTATAATCCAACCTCTGGTGGTTATATGGTGGAGTAGATTATACTTAGATATCAAAAAGACTGTCGAAGCAAACGATTCCCAAAATTCTCAATCTGATAATTTGGAATCTGTCACCCCTACTCCTTAAAATATGGAATAATATTCTCTGCAATCGTATTAAGTGTTTGATCAAAGTCTGAACTTAGCGGTACAATGTTGAAATGCCTCGTCCCTGCCTTTACATAATCTTCGATCTTCTCGACGCAATCATCGACTGTCCCAAACGCAAAACATTCTTCTACAGCTTTGAATGGGACCTCTTTTGAAGCTTCTATGAGTTTACTTGCCGTTTTTGGCGAGTAGCTATAACGCATGTGCGAAAAATCCTCGGTTGGGATCTCAAGCCCCAATCTTTTAAGCCTGTCCGGGCAGAATAAAACGGTCATCCTTCCGATAGGATCTACAATCCTTTTTGCAGTGTCA
>JAXHTJ010000128.1:0-6462 GCA_034190245.1 Halobacteriota archaeon
GTAAGGCGCTCAATGCCATGAATGAATACAAAAGCATCAGGTTGGCGAACAATCTTCCTGCTCTGCTAACTTAGGTGATTATAAATTAAGTTTAGCTTTTGAACCCCTTTGAACATTCATATTCAATCTCATACATAACCACATTGAATATTCACGTGAGCACGATTGTGACTCCAATTGAACAGTTTAGACAGAACCACAGAACCACGCCTTTCATTGGTTTCGGGAGTGTGTAAGGTCAGTCTAAGTACATACTATATTATAAGGTATTTATAATATATTATTACTTTATATTGTTCATTTGAGTACGTATTGTGTTTTACGTACTCATACTTTGTTCTGGTTCAAATAAATCCGACCACGGATTTTTAAGAGCAGCCCTATAATTAAAATTTTTTTAAATTTTAAATTTTATATTATAATTAATACATATATATATTATTTAGAACCGTATAGAGGCGGTTTACCTATTTCTTTTGTTTTTTGAAATCTTCTCGCGTTTTAAGCTAGTAGTAGAAGACACTAAATAACAAAAGTAAGTAAGTTTAGAATTTTTTTTCCTTCTATTATTGCTTGTAGTTCCAATTTATATTGAAAAATATATAAACATGGACGGTACCTAGTCAAATGTATGTTTTAGCGATGAATTTGAATTAGATTTCTCCGCTCCAGTTGTATTAAATACAACTAGGGGCACTATGTAGTAGTATGATAATTTGTAGATCGATATGTAAGCGTCTGTGGGTTGTCCTGCTGTATTTTTGTAATAATAGGGGTGTACTGTGTAGTCTGTGGGTAATTCTGCTGGTTATGCACCTGAACAACCAGAGGTATATCGAGAATGGCGCCAGCGTGGCCGGTAATCATTCCGTGCGCGGACTGGGTCCCCTCAAAAGGGGGATAGCATCGGCTCAGTACTCTCTGGGGTGTGTAACAGTGGTCCCCGGCCTTAATCGGCGGGTTCCCTATGGTTGTCGCGAGGTAACAAGGGCGTATATGGATAGGGCGTCGTTGTTGCGGAGTCGCGAAACACAGACAGGCAGCGACGTGAGCTGTCTGAAATGTGGGGCACCTAGAGGGGTGTATAGCGGCCTACAGAGGGTGCAGGCACGGGGCCTGTACCAGGTGAGGTCGCTCCCACTACGTATGGAGCTGCTGGCGACCATGTTTTTTCTTCTGCACGTTTGCTTGGTAATGTAATTGATACTTCTGTTGAATAGGTCATGTAATAACGTACTAGTAGTGATGGTATTATGTCTGTAACTGATGGACTACCTTAGTAGTTACCATCTTTTTAACGTCAAATGTTTTAAGGCGTTGATTAGCTTGTTGGATCAATGCATGATCTAACACTAGGGAGGAGTTCAGCAACTGCTGGACAATTGAGACTTTCTGTAGATGAACCATCCGGTTCATCTACATTGTAATAACCACCACCCATGCATGTAAACCCAGTTGATCCACCACCGTAGTAGCTTACTCCATAATAGCGTTAGGAGTGGATGAATGTATTAGGTGAATTTGCACGTTAGGATGACGTTAGATAGTAGTTTTATGCAAGTTAGTAGTAGCAGCGTATTTAGTAGTAGTACCAGTAACAACAATTGCGCTAGTAGCAGCAATTGTAATAGCACTAGTAATCCTCCGCCGAGTGGTAACAACCCTCCGCCGAGCGATAGTAATACTCCGCCGAACGATAACAGTTCTCCGCTGAGTAGTAGTAGCAATATTAACAGTAGTATACTTAGTAGTAGCACCAGGAGCAACCTAGCAGCTCTGGTGTACCTGTAAATGAATTGCAATAATAATATGTACGTGAATAATAAATTGTGTAATAATAATAGATATAGTAGTAAAGAGAGGCCAGCTTCGATAACCAAGCTGAGCTTCTACGTAGGTAGAATTTAGAGTTATAGCATCGTAATGACTAGCTATAATTTGAGCTGTAGCGTTAGGCTGCTGCAGCTACATTGATGGCAGATTTCTCTAGTAATTCTGGTACTAGATCATCTGCAGTATAGAGTGGGGTTGACCCATTTTTCGCTGTTGGTGCACCTGTAAATGCACCATAGTAATAGTAATAGTAGCAATTGTAATATTAATAATAGTTCTATCAATAGTAGTAACAATAGTAGTAGCGTTAGTATTACTCCGCCCTGCCTGTCCCTGTGGGTGAGGCCGGCGGAGCTGGCAGGAGATCTGGGGGTGCCGGCGGAGCTGGCCCACCAGACGATTCAGATGATGACGTGGACGCTCAGTTGAGGGGCCCCACATTATCACCTGAATTTGTAAAACTTGACCGCCCAGGCAGGTTTAATGGGAAACACTCCGATCTGGAGAATTTCCTTTTTGCGATGAATAGTTACATCGCAAGTAGTGGTATGCGGGGTTAGACTGCTACCAAATTTTTAGTCTCTTACCTCACTGGGGACGCATTAACCTGGTGGAGGTAATACGTATAGATGCACGGCGGTATTCATGCCGTTCATTCTCGGATCGATCTTGACGTTCTGACGGATGAACTGCGTGAAAACTTCCGTGACATCAATAAAGACATGTCCCTTCGCGCTAGGATATTGGCCATACACTAGCGCACGTCAGTTCAAGCTTACACCACGTTGTTTAGACATTTGTAGTGTGAGCTTGGACCTGACAGGTTGGATGATGGCTACGCAATGCACGTGTATCTTCACGGTTTAAAACCAATCGTGAAGTCACAGGTGCTGATGAACTTACCCGACACTTTTGAGGGTTTAGTTCGTATGGCTGAACGTGCTGACTAGGCGTTCACCCAAAACTACCCACCACCACCACTATAATAGCCCAGGTGGTAGAACCGCAATAATGGTGGTTAGGGCTGGAACAACCAGGTGAACAACCGTGGTTATCAGTCCCCACCACAGTTCCGGAACAATAATAATAATTCCGGAAGATAGTAGTAGCGCGGTGGTAGCCCTGGGAACATCCCATGGCAACAAATGTCCCAATACAACAACTTGGGGTATAAAGGGCCTGCCCCAATGGCTCTTGGGGCAGCAGAGGGCATAGTTTGTTATAATTGCGGCCAATAAGGCCATATCAAACGAAATTGCCCATTATTATAAAGTGGGAATAACCATGGTGGTTCCAGCCCACGTGGCAGACCAGGCGGGTAGTCACGTGGTGGTGTCAATATGGTAATAAACTAGCTAGCTAGTTAGGGTGTGTAGATCACTGATGATCTACACAGTATATTACAATTGGGCGTTGCTGCCTATGAAAATAAGCAGCGTTAGATGGAACATAATGCATCTAACGCTGTTAACTTCAATGATGTAGCACAATACAATGACGGGACTACTCAGTATACAAAAAACTGAGTTTGGGCAACTTTGAACTTTTGAATGGTACTGTAGTTTAGTAGTAGAATGCCGGTTTGATTGGCATTGTAGGTTTGATTTAAGGTAGTAGGAATGTATTTCTTTTAGATTCTGGCGCTTCTGCCAATTTCATGTCCTTAGAGTTTGCAAAATAATGTAAATTGACGGTTTAACCATGCAATTAATAGTCAAAGGTTAGGCTGGCCAACGGTAAAATTGTTGAAACCGTAGGTATAGTATAGCTAACTATTATTTTTGGTTCTTACCACTTTATTGGTAACTTTTAATTGTTAGACTGCCATGTACCATTGATTTTGGGGATGGAATTCCTCCAAAATGTGAGACCGCATGTAGATTTTGCATAAAAGCAGGTTGCTGTTTTGCATAACGGAGTCCACTACAAGCTACCAACATGTGTAGTTAGTAGCAGTGGCTCCAAACGTGGTGAATTGTCGTGTGTTAAAGGTTCTGAGCTGACTGGGAGTCACTCTCAAGGACCCAAAACATGTGTTGTAGATGATAAGCAATAGTTTTGCAAATCATCAGTTTCGGAGGATTCTCAATCACCCCACGATGATCCTTTGGTAACGCGATCTAATCAGTTAGAATTGCGCTAATGTACTGATTGTAAATGTACTGATAGAACACGTGCTGGTGACTGTGCACATCAACGTGTTTCTATAAATAGTAACAACATAGTTGAATTTTGCAATAAAGATGTACAAAATACCCTGTAGAGTAATAGTTTCTATGGTTTGAACGTAGAAAGTGATAGTACTGTTCAAAATGAAGTTAAAGGTTGCCCACCTGTGATTAAAAGTATATTGAAAAAGCCCAAACGCTAATAATGTAGATGTTTACAATGTGGTGAACTATTCTATGGCCGTGGGTCATATTGCGAAAATTGTGATGATGCTGCCATCGTCAAATATAGTTAATTTAAGGCTGAATAGCCTACATTAGACGTTTAAATGCTTTCCTATAAGACCTTTGCAAGGCGTGGGAGAAAGCATTAATTTGACTTTGTGGGAATTATGTAGTTGGATGTCCCACCAGACCCTGAGTAGTTTGGTGAGTAACTAAACTTTACTCACAGGGCTACCCTAGGCGGGGGTGATGACGCTGATGAGTCATAGGGCTCAATGGCCAGCTTGGCAACTGAGTCTATGACTAGGTTAAAGGCAAACTACCCGGAAGTGTTTGCAGATCCGGTATACCCTGTTGACCGTTCAGACTGCCCGACGCAGTTTGAACATAGTATACCGCTGATAGACGAATCAGCACCCCCTCCTAAGAGGAAGTTGTATCCATTGGATACTACGGAGCTGGCTGAGCTCAAGGAACAGCTAAAAACATTCCTTGAGTCAGGCAGGATTGAAGTAGCAAATGGTGCATACGGGGCACCCATCCTCTTTGCCAAAAAGAAGGATGGTGGCCTCCGTATGTGCATAGACTACCGTGCCTTGAATGGCTAGACACGCAGTGATGTCTACCCACTCCCAAGGATAGATGAATTGTTGTAACGCCTAGATGGGGCGTGTGTGTTTAGTAAATTTGACATGCGTGATGGGTATCATTAGATACCCATGCGTGTGGGCGATAAAGTGAAGACTAGCTTCACTTGTCGCTATGGTACATATTAATTTACTGTTATGCCATTTGGATTAACAAGTGCACCTTCTACATTTCAAAGAGTCATGAATAATATATTCTTTGACTTATTAGATAAAGGTGTACTTGTTTATTTGGATGATGTGCTTGTATACTCCAAAACTGTGGAGGAGCACAAAGTATTATTAGATTAAGTGTTTACATTGTTTTCTAAATATAAATTATATTTAAAAGAAAGCAAATGTAGTCTATTTATGGAGCGTGTCAACTTCCTTGGCCATGTTGTCAGCTCCTAAGGCATTGAATTAGAATCTGGAAAGGTTGCAGTTGTGGAAAAATGGCCTGTACCCACAACTGTGACTCATGTTTAGTAATTTTTAGGCCTCTGCAACTACTATAGGCGTTTTATTATACGCTTTAGTGAAGTTGCTGGGCCTCTCACGCTTTTGACCAAAAAGGATTAGCCTTTTATTTGGTCTGAAAGTCAACAAAAAGCGTTTGACATTTTGAAAAAATTATTATGTGCTGCACCTGTTCTGAAAATATTTGACAGTAGTTTGGATACACGTGTTGTGTGTGATGCCAGCATGTTTTGTGTTGGTGGTGTATTAGAGTAGCTTGATGTTAAGTCTGGAAAATGGCACCCTGTGGAGTACTACTCCAAACGCTTGACCAGTGCTGAACGTAATTATAGTGCCACTGACCGTGAATATGTGGCCATTAGGTAGTGCTTAGAACGTTGGCGTCATTTCCTTGTTGGTGTAAAGTTTCTGATCTTAACAGATCATGTGGCTTTAACCTATATTTAGAGTAGTGCAAATGTATCCAGGCGTAATGCTAGGTGGCTTGAGTTTCTCAGCCAATTCCACTTTGATATTGAGCATATCAAAGGTAAAGAAAATGTAGTGGCTGACACACTGTCACGTGTGCCTGGTACTGAAACACTTCAGCATATTATGTTGTGTAGTCAGGTTTGTACTTTGGGAATTGATCATGTTGATGATGGATGTGCGGATGTTGAATTTGATCTGCAATGTTCTGGTGTTTTGACTATGTATGAAAATAAGTCTTTCATACAGTAGTTACAAATTGAATAACAAGCGTGTAAGGGCACATGGTTTGCTAAATTACGTTTATTGGCTGATAAAGGTAGCAAGTTATATGTGTATAGACATGATCTGCTTTGCAAGCTAGTAAATGATCATTTCTGTCCCATTTTACCTGACAATACTAGTAGTACTGTGCAAGTTCTCCTTCATGACTTGCACTCTAGTGCACTTGGTGGCCACTTGGGTTACAGGAAGTTGTTATAGGTCGTTTAATCACGTTTTTTCTTTCAAGCAATGTAGAAAACTATTGAAAAATTTATAAAAAATTGCGATGTTTGTTAGTAGAACAAACATAGTACTTAGAAACCTCCTGGATTGTTAAATCCAGTTGAGAACCCCACTGCTCCGTTTGAGCATGTTACTATGGACTTTGTCATGTCCTT
>JAXHTJ010000129.1:0-6456 GCA_034190245.1 Halobacteriota archaeon
TCTTTCCCATCAGAACACTCCTAAGCGAGTAATGATGTCATCTGCCGAATCGTCCATCGATAATGTGACCATAGCTTTCTTTTCACCCTTCGGCGTGATCATTGTTTTAACTTCTGTAACTGTAACATCAAAAAGGTTTTCAACTTCACGTCTTATCTGTGGTTTCGACGCTCTGACATCCACTATAAATGTCATTATATTCTTTTCGTCCATTATAGATGTCGCTTTTTCAGTTACGTAAGGATACCTTATGACTGACATTAATAAACCTCTCCCAGCTCTTTAATCGCCGATTCCGTCCAGACTACAAGTCTACCTGCATCCGTTCCTGGTGCGAGAAGCTCAGCATTCAAATTTTTAACGGTGGTCACGTCGACTCCGGGCAGGTTACGAGCAGCTCTTGATATCACCCTGCCCTCACGCGCCACGATCAGTATGCTCTTTCTCCTCTTATACTTTCTGCCCCTCATCTTCCCTTTCCCGGCCCTGACCGTCTTCCCGTTCTTGGCTCTGAGTACGTCGTCCCAGAGATTTATCGTCTGTAAAAAGGATTGCACTTCCATGGTTTTATCAAGCTCTTCAAAATTATCTTCCACTACTATTGGGACTTCTCTGTCGAACTTATGCCCCCTATTTTTTACCAGATCAATACTGGCTGTAGCAGCAATAGCAGATCTAATAGCCAGCTTCTTCTCCTTCTTATTTACCTTCTCACCCAGCTTCTTCTCCGGTTTTGGAGGGTGTGCTCTTCTTCCGCCCACTGCCTGGGGTACACGCGCAGCCCTTCTACCCGTTTTAATCCTCGGCGCCCTTGAGACACCTCTTCCAGTTCCCCATGTCACTGCAGAGGTGTTAACTCCGGAGCGAGCATTCGGACCGTAGGGTTGTAATCTATTAGCCT
Organism: Halobacteriota archaeon; assembly: GCA_034190245.1. Classification (GTDB taxonomy): domain Archaea; phylum Halobacteriota; class Syntropharchaeia; order DAOWMC01; family DAOWMC01; genus JAXHTJ01. The sequence goes on from JAXHTJ010000129.1 coordinate 902, forward strand.
GAGCGGCAAGAACCGCTCTCTTGATCAAATCCGGCCTGAAAGGCTCTTCAAATACGAAAGGTAATTCAATCTCTTTTGAAACATTCCCAGATAAGTCTATCACCTTTGCCATCATCTTTTAAACACCCTGTTTTGACTCTGTATTGATATAGGTTATATCTGGAGCTTCTTTTATCGTGATCTTCGATCTTATAGCGGGCCTTAATCGAATTATACGCTTAATGGGGCCAGGTACAGATCCTTTCAACAATACGTAATTATTTCTCACTAAACCGTAATTCAAAAAACCACCATTTGGTGTTACCTCAGTTCCATCTTTACCGATCTTAAGGATTCTTTTGTTGTACTCAGTCCGCTGATGGTACCCCATCTGACCCAGCTGAGGAACGGTCCATCGTACCCTGTGGGGATTCCAGGGCCCAAGCGTACCGATATGCCTGCCTTTGCTCGACCTGAGAGCTTTTCCGAACTGAATCATCGTGCCCCATCTTTTTACTGGCCCTTGTGTCCCTTTCCCCTTTGTGATGGCGGAAACATCAACAAATTCTCCTTCACCAAACACATCTGAAGCGTTTATCTCTTTTCCAAGTAAATCCATTGCATATTCAAAACGCTCTCCAATACTCGCTCCACCGATCCTGTATTCACTAAGTTTTGCTCTCTTCTTGGGAACGCCTGATACGGAACCTGGAAAAGTTGAAGCTAAAATCCTTATATCGGAAACCCTATCATCTGCAATCATATCTTTAATCTTCTTAACTTTCGTTTTTGTGCTCTTTTTCTCCGCCCAGACCTCACACGATATCTTTTTACCGTAAACATCATCAACGAATGCACGTATCCCGATGACGCTCATTGGGGGTGTTTCAATAACAGTGACCGGTACAGAGATCTCCACACCCTCAGTAAGGCTGTTCGGACGGTCATCTATCATAACAACATGTGTCATTCCTGCCTTATACCCGGCAAATCCTTGGATCTTGGGCGATCCATCCGTCTCTGGCCACGATCTGAATCTGGGCGTCTCCTTCCTTGCTCTCTTTCTCGGAGAGTAACCCAGGGACCCACGTCTTGGTCTATGTCTTGTTGGCATCGATATATTCTCCTACTTCGTGAATAATGAAGATCATTAACCAACTCTTTCGAGTTGAAACATTAAATGATTTATCAAATGATTTTGAAGCTGACAAACATATACTTCCCCATTTTATAGTATATAAGGTTTTCATTAATGTTACCTCGTCCACCATTTAGAAGTTGATTATTTATCCCCATAAACTTGAGAAATTCTTAAAAGTTGAGATTCCTTGAATGGTTGGCTAATAACCGTACCAGCGAAACTGTTATGTACTTAACGCCAGTATCCTAAGATGGGGTAAGATGAAAGCGATAATTCTTGCAGGTGGATATGCGAAGAGGATGTGGCCTCTGACCAAGGATAAACCAAAACACCTATTGCCGATAGCTGGTAAACCAATGCTCTCTTATGTGCTGGAGCGTGTTAATGAAGTTGAGAACGTAGACACAATATATATCTCCACGAATGCCAAATTCAAAACAAACTTTGAGGAGTTTATTGAAGCGTACTTACCTTCCCTAAGAGAAGGGGTGGATATGGAGCTTAAGATTGAAGACACATTCTCCGAAGGCGAAAAACTCGGAAGTGTGGGAGCACTCAATTTCCTCATCAGAAGTGAAGATATAACCGATGACCTGATGATAGTCGGAGGGGACAACCTGTTCGAGTACGATATGAATGGCCTTTTGAAGTTCTTTAACGAGAAATCTTCGGATGTGATCGCAGTTTATGATGTGGGATCTTATGAAATAGCAAAGCTCTACGGAATTTTAGAAGTTGACGAGGATGACAGGATCATAAGTTTTGTTGAAAAGCCCGAAGAGCCAAAGTCCACGTTATCTGCCACTGCCTGCTACATGCTCACAAAGACGGGGGTGTCAAGCATTAAAAAGTACATTGATGAGGGAAATAGCCCTGATGCGATGGGACTCTTCATCGCATGGCTTATCAAAAAAAGGGACGTGTATGCTTATTCATTTGAGGGTAGATGGTTCGATATAGGTGGATTTGAGAGCCTGGAAGAGGCTGAGAGATACTACTCAGAGAGAGAATAAATTGTTCTTCACTCGGCAAAAAATGCATCACTTGCCGCTTTTACAATATACTCAACATTTTTTGCATCTTCTGAGCTTGGGACCTGTTCTAGGTGCACTTTCCCCTCAGCAACTCGCTCCAGCGCCCTGATTATCATACCATCAAACCTTGATCCAAGAGCCTCGTTTCCCTTCAGCGCTGCTTTACCGAGACTTATATACCTCTCAGCTTTTTTGAAGTTATCTACAATCTCGTCTATCGATTTATTCTTTACAACAGACTCTATGAATCTTCTACCGTCTTCAACATCATCCAACTTCTCATCAGGAAAAGCCACCCTTGCAAAACCGAGTAAACTTACCTGCTCTTCCAATGATAGGGTATCATATGCCGATTCCCCGGCTTTTATAGACCTCTGGACTCGCACCCACTCCTCCTTAGTCAGAACTACAGTTGATTCTTCTGAAGATACTTCTTCTACTTTCTCTTCACTTTCTTTCTTACCTCTTCTTCTCAACCTATCAGTAAAACTCAATTTAACACCTCACTCAAGCGTGATAACACTGTATCTATCTCTTCTCTTGTGATTACCAAAGGTGGAACAATCCTTAAAATATTTTCTAGAAGGCAGTTTATCAGAACGCCCTTCTCGCGCAGATCGGAAGCATACTTATTACCGTCTCCATTCACTTCCACACCGATCAGTAGTCCCTTTCCTCGAACCTCCTTAATAACCCCACCCTCTTTCATATTCGAGACCCTATCAATGAAATATTCACCAAGCTCAACTGATCTCTTGATAAGGTCTTCATCAATGATCGCATCGATACTGGCTAAGGCAGATGCGCATGCCAATGGATTTCCGCCAAATGTGGCTGCATGATCCCCCCTCTCAATCTTACCGGCGACGTCCTCTACAATACCCACGGCACCGATGGGAAAACCACCACCTAACGCCTTCGCCATCGTCATTATATCAGGCCTAACTTTGAAGTGATCTTTTGCAAACCACTTGCCAGTTCTACCGAACCCGGTCTGAACCTCATCGAAGATCAAAAGTACTCCGAAATCATCACATATCTCCCTGACCGCCGGTAGATAATCATCGGATGGTATCTTTATCCCGCCACTCTCTATCTGAATCGGCTCAAGTATAACGGCCGCAGTATCACCATTTATCTTCGATTTGATTGCATCAGGATCGTTGTAAGGTACAAAACTTGCTTTAGGCACCAGAGGCTCGAATGGCTTTCTATACCGCTCCTTGGAGGTTATGCTGAGTGCACCCATCGTTCTTCCGTGAAAAGAACCTTCCGTTGCTATAAATCCCTTCTTCTTCGTGGCCCTTCTCGCAAGTTTGAGTGCCGCCTCGACTGCTTCTGTACCTGAGTTGCAGAAGAATAACTTATCAAGCCCGGTGATCTCCGATAGCTTCTCTGCCAGCTCAACCTGCGGTTCTGAGTAGTACAAATTCGATATGTGCATCAGAGTCTCTGCCTGTCTATTAATCGCTTCTACGACCTTTGGATGACAGTGCCCAACGTTATTTACAGCAATACCTGCGACGCAGTCTATGTACTCCCTTCCATCTATATCCCAGACTCGTGCACCCCTGCCTTTTACAAGTACAAGGGGCTCTCTTGTATAATTCTGGAGCACAAATTTGGCGTCTTTCTCGAATACCTCATTATTCATATGACCCGACTCATAAAGCATTGTTAATTAAAACCTAAAAAGTTTACACTTTGGCATTTCTTCTTCAAGATTTATGTTGATCGTCACAAGCTTGCTCAATAAAAAGGTATTTAGCACAAAACCCCTTAATAAATGAATTGGTCGGAATCTTTTGTTGCCGAGGTGGCTGAGTGGACTAAAGCGCAGGCCTGGAATAATTTTATGGATAGCCTGTGAGGCGTCAGTCTCGCAAGGGTTCGAATCCCTTCCTCGGCGAATATCATTTTTCGTTTGGGTAAATAGTGGCTAGGCATCTATATCTGGAGATGTCATTATTCGTCATTATTATAAAAATCAAAATATATAAATAAGATAAATCCAATCTGTTCCAATCAACTATATATAGGAGAAGTGATGCGATGTTAAAGACAGGACTTACTGAAATATTAGGTATAAAACACCCCATAATCCAGGCGGGTATGGGCCCATACAGTACAAACTATCTGTCAACAGCTGCAGCAAATGCCGGAGCTGTCGGTCTGATCAGTACGATTGGGATGGCAGGGGGGATGAGTGCAGCAACAACCCCTCCAGAAGCACAGGAAGTATTTAAACAATACGGGAAAGGTCCGCGTGCAATACTGCAAGGAACAATAGAGATGGTGAAGGAGAAGACCCAGGCATCTGGAGGTATATTCGGAGTGAATATTCCGGTATCAGAAGAGTTTATCTCCATGGCAAAGATCTTTGTGAAGGCTGCTCTTGAAAAAAGAGAAGAAGACTCTGATTGTGAAAAGAGGTTGAAACTTATCGTTACATCTGCAGGGAATCCAACCCCATGGGGTGAACCTCTGAAAAAGGCCGGGGTTATATGGGCGCATGTTGTCCCATCAGTATACCATGCCAAGAAAGCGGAAAAAGCAGGAGCAGATATAGTAATCGCTTCCGGACAGGAAGGTGGTGCACACATAGCGTGGGAACCTGTACATTCAATGGTTCTTTTGCCCGCTGTTGTTGATGCTGTGAAGGATACTGTTGTTGTTGGAGCTGGTGGATATGCTGATGGTAAAACACTTGCTGCGGCTTTAGCTATGGGTGCCGATGGAGTGCAGATGGGTACAAGGTTTATCGCCACTCAAGAGAGTGATTTTGTCCAGATGTGGAAGAACAAGATCACACAGGTTAGTGACAGAGATACCCTCGTTGCGAGAGGACTATTCGGTCCGATGAGATTCATAAAGAGCGACGCTTCAATGAAGATTGCTGAGGCTACAATTGAAAAACTTCCAAGATTGTTCTTGGGCGAGCCGGTGGGTGTTTGTTCCGAGGTGGCGCAGGCTGAGCTGCAGGGATTTGGCGCATTGCTCACAGAGGATGAGTCAAAGGCTGTAATGCTTGCCGGAGAAGTGGCAGGAAGAATTGATTCTATCCCAACGGTGGAGGATCTTGTGGAAGGAATCGTTAAAGAAGCCGAAGAGATAATTCAAAAGAGATTACCGACAAAGATAGCTTGATTTGGAAGGGGCTATGCCCCTTTCGAACTTTTTACAATAACAGTACCTCGGCAAGTAGACTAAACATTATAAATTAGTGGCGTGATGTGAATGTGGAAATGTCAATTCTCTCTACAAGTTCAGTGACCACGCTTATTAAAATTAAGGCATTGACGTGCTTAAAATCAGGATTTAATGATAGCTATCGCTCATCTGGACAGTTTTCAGCCATCTTTAAATATGATCCATCTCATCTGGAATATGAATCTATCAAC
>JAXHTJ010000130.1:0-6379 GCA_034190245.1 Halobacteriota archaeon
CACCGGCAAAACCAAAAACAAAATCCCATATTACTCCTTTAACAACCTCTGGCACCAATTCACGATTTATATTATCCTTTCTAAACTTATTTTTCAGTGATTTTAATTTAAAATTATTCTTTGAAAGTTTAAAGTCAGATCCAGAGAGATACCATGTAATAAATACAGAAATGGCTGCTAAAAAGAAAATAGAAAAAATATATATATTTTCTGGTAACTCAAAATGACTTATGAATATCAATAAAGTAAAAGCAATTGCAAGTGATAGGTAAATAAAAATTGAAAGAGGGATTAAAAAAACAAGACCACCCAATTTTATACTTATCTCTTTTAACCTTTCAATTCTTTCTTCCGGTGCCCATATTAAATATCCCCTCAACAATAAAAATAATAGCAACAATAAAAATTCAAATATTAAAATGGATACTAAGGATCGAATTGGTATGTAAATAGTGTTGCTTATAATGTTATTACTAAAATATTCCCCCAGCTTCAATAAAACAGCGGATACGCCTGCAAGTAAAGTTATTGCAAGTGTTAATACCTGAATGTCTTTGTCTTTACCTTCTTCCCCCTCGCTCATCACTTATACTTAACCCTTCCTCTACTTATCCTTTTTCCAAAAAAAAGCCCAAAAAAATCGACAAACACAACCTCAACCATTTTAAATACTCAAAAACTTTATAGATCTCTGAACCTTCATATATTGGACAGATATGAAACAGTGGAAGATAATCATCCCGGCATTACTTCTGATAATCTCTTCTTTAATCACTAGTGGCTACATTTCAGATTCACAGATGCTTGAAGATATAACCCCAAAAGAAGCATACGAGCTGATCAAGAATAGAAGTGGAGACGAAGACTTTGTGATACTTGACGTCAGAACTCCTGAAGAATTTGCAGATGGACATATAGAAGGCGCAATTATTATCGATTTCAACTCGGAAAATTTCGGAGACGAGATCGGTAAACTGAATAGAAACGCAACATATCTCCTCTATTGCCGGACAGCCCGTCGCAGCTCACTTGCTCTTGACATCATGGAAGATCTCGGCTTTACCGAAGTATACAATATGGAGGGCGGGATAGTCAGATGGGAGGAGGAAGGCTACCCGGTGGTGAAATGAAGTTGTCAAATTCCTTCTTCAAAATGTTTGCTCATATGTGATTTAGGATGATGATTTAATATGCTCAAAAAAGTTATAGAATTCATACCAACAGATAAGAGACACATAGAATTCACAGCCAAGTTCTTGCATCATGAAGCAAAAAGGATCCTATTTGACACAAAATATCTGATGGAGATTGATGTTACCAATCAGTGTGAGCTGAAGTGCACTTATTGCTATCATTTTAGATACTTAGATGTCATCAAGGAGTTGCAGAGATATCTCGATGTTACGGGGCAGGATCTGGATGAATGGGCAGAGCTTTACCTGGATGCCATTGTTGAATTCCAGAACTATCTCAGGGTTACCGGAAAGAATCCTGACGATTTACTGGGACAAAATTCAGATATCATCAAGGAGTTTAAGAGATATCTCGATGTTACGGGGCATGATCTGGATGAATGGTTGAAACGATATTCTGGTACTGCTAAAGATTTCCAGAACTATCTCAGGGTGACAGGTCAGGTCTTAAATGAATGGTTGAAGAGATATTCATACGCCCTTAAAGTTCCAAACCAATCCGTGGATCTATTGAAGGACATAGTTTTGAAGATTAACAAGCCAGAGCCAAGTTTGGAGGAATGGATAGAGCGATTGAACGGTGCTTACGAAAAGGGTGTCAGAGTTGTTTTATTTGTTGGTGGGGAGCCCGCATTACGGCAGGATGTGCTGATGGAGGCAAATGAAATATTTTCTTTACTCGCCGTAATCAGCAATGGGGTTAAAAAGATACCTGAAGAATTTCAACACAGGATCGCAATCTCTCTGGATGGAAATAGGGAGATCAATGATAGATTCAGGGGTAAAGGAGTATTCGATAGGATAATGAAGAATTATCAGGGAGACAAGCGAGTCGTCTTCAATCATGTGCTGACCAGAGAGAATCATAACAATTTATCGGAGATGGTGCAGATTGCAAAAGATGCAGATGTTTCCGGTGTTGTCTTTGACCTATATTCGCCCGGGATAAACGAAGAGAGTGAGTTCGTCCTTAAAAGGGAAGATAGAGAGAGGATAAGGACACTGCTTTATAGAGAACTTCGTAAAGATGGCGATATGATCTTTATGACCAGAAAGATGGTTGATTGGCTGGTAGATGGTAACCATGTGAAAAAATGTTACTGGAGAGATAATGCGTACCATTATGATGTCTACGGAAATGAGAGAAAATGCTTTAACAACTTTGCCGATTGCTCGCGATGTGGATGTGTGATGGGCTCCTTTCAAAATTTTGTATGGTCATCAGCATTAAGCCCTAAGTTACGTAGATTCTTTTTACTATGATACAGAGTGCAATAGATCCTGATCTCTAAGAGGTGAATATGAGAGAATGGAAGTGCGAAGAGATGACTGGGATAGCATCAAGGCAAAAAGAAACTATTTAATACGCAGCGATATACGATTATAGAATATATACTGGCCGTGCTAATATGGAGGAACTGACAACTATTGCAGAAGGTTTGAGAAAGAGAATGATACCCATAGGTGTTGTAATAGTCGTCGGAATACTCGTCACCTTCCCTCTTTTAAACAGGGTTATAAGGAGGATCTCAGATGACCTTCTGCCAAAGGGTATGGACCTGATCCAGCTCGAACCGCTTGAACTGATACTGCTTGAGATAAAAATAGCTGTGGTATGTGGGATTCTGGCGGCAACACCATTGATCTTATACTATCTGGTCAAGGTAGTGAATGAGCGCATCAGGCCAGTTGATTTTAATATTAAGAGGGGGAATATGATACTCATAGCCTTCTTTGCCGTACTCCTGTTTGTAGTTGGGGCTTCTTACTCTTATTTTTTGATGCTACCATTCTTCTTCAACTACGTATACCAGATGGCACTGGGAGCTGGCGTAATATCAAACTGGTCCATAGCCCCTTTTATCAACTTTGTGGTACTTATGACGGCGGTTTTTGGGATTGTATTTGAGCTACCCCTAATCCTGACACTTCTTGTGAGGGGTGGAGTTGTGGAGCTGGATACGTTGAAGAAGTACCGAAGACATGCTTACGTAGGTTTACTTATACTCGCCGCCCTCATCACAAGTCCTGATATATTCACCCAGGCGATTATAGGGGGCCCACTGATATTATTTTACGAGGTGAGCATCTTTGTGGCAAGATTTGCATCGGTAGAAGAACCCGAGTACGATAGAATTAAAATTGGAGATTGTGCCTTCAAAAATGGTTTAATTCTGGGAGCAGGAATGATACTTGGTCCTTTGATTGTGGCTCTACTCACTTTTCTTGGGGAGTCGCAATACAGTCCCGATCTTATAAACGGTACGATTCCCCCGGTAGGCCAATTTAGCACTGTACAAATGATTATGCTGCCATTGATAATCCCGATGATCACAGGACTCTTCGTATCATACCGGACGAGAAAGATGAGTGAGGTATTTGAATCAGAATATAACAGACTTGGGAAGGGACTCTCTACTGTTGCGATGATTGCCATTCTTGTAGCAGCCGTTCTCTGGGTGTTGATATCGATGAATATACTCTTCACCATCAATAACCCAATGAATATAATGGCAATGGGCATCATCCAACCTTATCCATATCTGATAATCCTTCTGACGGGTTTTGGTACCGCAACATTATTCATATCGATGTTAGCAAACTCTTACAATGGATCAAATAGAGCGGGCGTTATGATCGGTCTTGTTATCTCGGCGATAATCTTCATCGTTCTCTTCTGGCCTTCCGTACAGTTTACACTCACACCGGTTATGGCCGGATTTACCGTGGCAGGAGTGGTCTCAACAATCTGTGGATATATCGCAAAACTCAGTTTTTTAAAGGAGTGAGAAAGTGAGGTCTGCGGTCATCTTGGGTGGCGGTAAGAGTTCAAGATTCAACTATACCGATAAATCGTTCATTAACTTCGAGAGAAAACCACTGCTAAAGCACGTTATCGAATCCGTCTCCGGGGTCGTCGACGAACTGATCATTGCAATCCAGGATGAAGATAAGATATGTGATATCGAGAAGATGTTTGATGTGAAGGTCGTAATCGACAGAGTGAAAGGCTTTGGCCCGGTTGCCGGTATATCCGCCGGTTTAAAAGCGAGCTCTACAGAATATTCTATAATTCTTGCCTGCGACATGCCTTATACAAACAGAGAGGTGATATCACTACTCTTTGACCGGGCGGAGGGTTACGACGCAGCGATACCTAAATGGGAAGATGAATTGATAGAACCGCTATATGCTGTTTATAGAAGAGAGTCCATGATCAAGGCAACCAAAAACGCAATTGAAGAAGGTAAGCACAAAGTTTCGTACCCCATCTCCAGACTCCCAGAGATCAATTATGTGCCGATAAAGGTCATTAGAGAGATTGACCCTGAATTGAAGTCTTTTATAAATATAAACACACCAAAAGATCTTAATAAACTCTCAAATAATCTTAAAAAAGATTAATCAACAACATATTATCAAAAAAAAGCTTGGGACAAGGTTTTCTTTTATTTATACCGCTCTACTATATGTCTGATAATATTACCACTGCTACAGAAATCACAGGGGTAATTTTCTTCTATTCTGACGACCTCTGCTTTGATCTTTCGGGACGCAAGCTCTCTTTTCAGCTCTTCAGCATCAAAATGTTGATCGTAACCAATGGCTATAATGTCAGGTTTGATCTCATAAAGCAGTTCAAACGTGTCCTTTTCGCTTCCGAGTAATGCTTTGTCAACTATCGAAAGTGCTGATACCATCTTGACTCGTTGCTCTTCTGGTATTATCGGTTTGGGCTTATGTCTCACGTTCGTATCCCTTGCAACGATGACGAACAACTCATCACCAAGCTTTTTTGCCTCCTCAAAATAAAGCAAGTGCCCGGGGTGTAGAATATTAAACGTTCCTGTTGCCAGAACCCTCACCATAAAGATACCTCTTCCTCATCGAACTCAATATCTAAAACTTCAAGCTCTATACTTTTTCCATTTCTGTCGTAACATCTCCAGCTTTCAAAGTCATACGGATAGCAGACGATTATATGGTATTTACCCCTCCTTGAGAACATGTGTAAGTCTTCTCTCGAAGGACTGTTATTCGGCAAGGGGTGGCTGTGGACGGAACCAACAGTTGACAGACCAATTGGCGCCATATCCAGTCGCATTATCGCACTCGTCTCAGAAGACTCTGTACCGGGTAACAATATAATATTCACTATGACGTCCTTTTCGACTTGAAGTAGCCCTGCAAACTCCAAAGGATGAGACGACCTGCTTGCACTGAGGATGAAGTCCAGTGTATCCTTTGCAATTCCTCTAATCTTCTTTGCACCCATTCTAGTATACAACTGAGATTAACCACGCATAATACTTTCATTCTGTATATCTGTAGAAGCAAGACTCTCATCTAAAAGTTTGATCGTGAGTCAATAACCTTTTTATAAAGTAACCAAAACTTGTTATGTGAGGTGTAGCCTATGAAATTAACAAGCGAAGATTTTGAAGATGGAGATATGATTCCGGCCAAATTTACATGTGATGGTGACAACATATCTCCGCAGCTATCGTGGGCAGACGAACCTGGGGAAACAAAGAGTTTTGCCCTATCATGCATAGATCCAGATGCCCCAATAGGAGACTTTGTTCACTGGTTGATTTATGATATCGTGAGTGGTACAAAAGAGATTGGTCGTGGAGGCCCGGTCCCGGGTAAAGAAGTTAAGAATGGTTTTGGAAGGGAGAGATATGGAGGACCATGCCCACCCTCAGGGACCCATAGATACATATTTACCATATACGCTCTTGGTGCCGAACGCCTGGAAGGGATAAAGAAGAAGAATTTCCTAAGTAAAGTCAAAGAGAATACGATAGATTCAACCACGCTAACAGGAAAATATTCAAGGAGTTGATGATGATGAAGGTTATTGTACCGTTAGCGACTGGTTTTGAGGAGATAGAAGCCTCAACAATAATAGATATCTTGAGAAGGGCAGATATAGAAGTTACGACTGCAGGACTGGATGGTAAAGTTGCCATTGAAGGTGCGCATGGTGTAAAATTTGTAGCAGACGCAGGACTGGATGAGATAAAGGCTGATGATTATGATGCGATCGTCCTGCCAGGTGGGGGTCCAGGTTTCACGAATCTGGGAAATGATGAAAGGGTTCTTGATCTGATCAGAGAGATGTACAGTATGGATAAGTATGTAACGGCGATATGTGGTGCTCCATCTGTTCTATCCAGGTC
>JAXHTJ010000131.1:0-6259 GCA_034190245.1 Halobacteriota archaeon
AATTCGATGACTTTTAACTCGTTGATATCAGATATGCCTATCAGGTCCACGTTCTCCATCTCACTGTAGACCCTTGTGTGGTGCTGACCCATTACTCCCACACCGATAACACCGACTTTCATAGATTATCTCCTCCATCAATCATGTTAATGTTCCTTTTAATTCGAATTTTACCCAACTCTTCAGACAACCAGATTATTGCTCCTGCAATTGAAAGAAATAGACAGACAGGTATCAACACAAATTCAAAATTAGCTTCTCCGAATCTGTTTATAAACATCGTGTTGAACTCACTTGGAGTGAAGTACGCATTGAGGAATGTGTAGTACATCACAAACGAGAAGTACAGGGGGACAAACAGTGCTTCAAGTTTTAAAATTGTCTTTACCAAATTCTTTCTATTCTCTCCGATAGTAAATGTATTTCTCACGCCCATATATATTCACCTCTTGTGCCTATACCCGGGGGCTCAACCCAAGTAATAGCTTATTCATAACAATTTATCATTTTAAGGTATATAAATCTATCGTTCTAACATTTAATTATTAATTATTATAAAAAATTAAAAAAAACTGTTCCTCTTATCGTTTTATCTTTTTCCCTCATCGGTATGAAGAAGAAAATTCCAATCTCAGATCACAAAAATCTGAACGATTCCGGTAATTCACCAACTTTATCACTGAACGCCTCTGGCCAGTCCCCCTTATCGAGACCTTTCTGAGCAAAGAATGCCGATGCCCACCTCTCAAGTCCGATACCAGAGCAACCGGACCATAACTCTTTTCCGCTCTGGAGTTTTACATTGAACCCTTTTGGATATTTATCGCCGTTCACGGATAGGTTCTGGAACTCAAGCCAGGTATCGTTGTAGGGCAATATTGCCTCATAATCTATTGTACCAGCTTCTTTTACTTCTGAAACCCCAGTTAGGCCCTCCTGAGCCATAAACCATGGAGTTACCCATGCGTTTCTCCATTGGAGATCCAGTACCTCGTTGAATATATATTTGTACCGCTCCTGAAGTTTTTTCGAGTGCTCTATCACCTGCTCTTTCGTACCGATCCAGACCAGTTCAATCCTATGGAACTCGTCTACACGTTCTATGCCGTGAATACCACCACTCTCATATCTATGTGATGTTCCGGATCTGTCAAAGACTTTTATCGGGAATATATCGTCCGGGAGTGTCTCACCCTGTAAAAAAGTCCAGAACGGGGGGCATTGAGCGTAACACATCCCGCCAAGGGGGTAATCTATCTTTTCTTTGATAAGTTCAAGGGGCACTTCACCCGTGACCTTGTAATAGTCGATGACCTCCTCCCAAAAATCCGGGTCCCTCGTCTTTGGAGCACATATATAGTACATTTCAGGATAGATGCTCTTAGCCTGGCCAGATCTGGTCCACACATCCCATGTCACCATCTTTGGGAATATCATCTCACTATATCCCAGTGGATCCAGGATCTCTTCCAGCACAACCCTCTCAAAAGTTCTGAAGACTTTGGTCACCTGAGGTCCAAATATCCATTGACCCCTCGAAGAGCCATGCAAGATCCATCTCCTCTTCATCAGCTCTTGCGTTGGATCATCAACGAATCTGAACTCTTTTTGCTCGCTCTCCCATAACAGCTCCCAATGCTCTGCCTTCCCCCCATAATCCACGAGTTTTTCGTCGATCAATGTCACTATCCTATCTGGAACTCTCTTCTCTATCTCAGCTTCACTAACGCTCAGATTTAGTATAATCTTCCCATCCGTGTAATCGATACTGGACACAAATGGGATTCTTGCATCAAGGGGTTTTTCTGACTCTATCAAAATTGTAAATTCATCGATCCCGATGCCTCTAATACCGATATGGTGCTTTTTGCCCAGTAACTCGGCCAGAGGCCTACGTAGCCGAAGCATTGCATCGTGTGAGCGCACATATCTATCAGATAATATCTCCACCCTGAGCAGATCGCCATCAGCACTCCAGCTGAGAATCTTTGCACCACAATCAGGGGGTGCACCCTTGTTCAATAGACCGGGGATTGTATCCTTGAAGAAAGATTCAAGATCGTTAAAAGCCCCGGACACATCGCCACTCATCTTGAAATAGCCTATCAGATGAAACTCCATTACAAAACCTCCATCAATTCGCATATCTCTTCGGCTACTTTTGCATTCATAAGATAGTCATCTATTGTTGCAATTAGTGAACTCAATCTATCATTTGTAATGTCGGTCACAACAGTACCATCCACAATCATATTTTCCATATTCGGTAGATTATCGGGCATCAATGAGCTTGCAATTATATCAGGCTTATGATGCTCGATCACAATCTTTCCCCTGATCACATCCTATTGTCTGTCTACGATACCAAAAAATTTGCCCTGAGACACCCCAACGAAACCATTTAGGTGTATAAACGATCTATTGTACCTATGGGAGAGATATCTGTTATAGTGAAAGGTGTTTACATGGTGGGCAGAGGAAAGGGTCAGACACCGGTTGTCTTTCTCTCCGATGAGAATGATAATATTGTCCCAATCTATGTCGGTATTGCGGAGGCCATATCTATAAACGGAGCGCTACGTAAAGAGACAACCCCCAGACCGATGACTCATGATCTGATGGTATCGATATTGGATAGTTTGGAAGCTAAAATAACCAAGATATTGATCGATGATATTGATGATGGAGTGTATTATGCCCGACTCTTTATTCAATACAATGCGTCTACAAAAGAGCTGGATGCAAGACCCAGCGATTGTCTTGCTTTAGCGTTAAGAACCGATGTGAGTGTCTTTGTGAGTGAGGACGTCTTTGAAAAGGTCTCTATGAAGAAGGATGATTTTGAGCAGTTAAGAGAAGAAGGTTTTACCACGATTTGAAACTTGGTTTATGTAACTTCTGTGAGGCCAAGAAAAGCATATATTGAGTCTAATCTGGATTTTTGACCCCCTCACCGGTCAGCAGAAACTCGCATGAGCTTCCCTCCGGCATGGATCTATGTTTTCTTATCACCGCCCTCCTCTTCCCATAGTCTAATTTTTCCAGATGGATGATTACCTTTGAAAGGTGGGCAAGCATCGTCCCTCCAACAGGATGGAGTTCATTCTTATCCAGATCGGTATAGACCTGATTCGTTATTACAACGGCGATGTCATGCCTTCTTGCCAGTCCTAAGAGGTGGGCGACCTGGTGCGCAAGCTCTCTTTTGAGTGAAATGCTCCGCTCATCTTCGAGTTCATACCTATAGAATAGAGTTGCAGAGTCCAGAATTACAAGCCCGACGTTTCCTTCGACCATCCTATCGATCTCTCTGATGATAGAATACTGCTGATCGAAACTCATTGGCTCGAAGATGATTATGTCCCTTGAAATAAGTTCAGCATCGTCACCAGCGATCTGATTGAACCGCTCTATCGAGATCCCTTCGGTATCTATAAAAATAACCTTCTTGCCGCTCCTTACACATTCTATCGTGAGTTGGAGGCTTATGTTAGTTTTACCGCTACCGGCTTCTCCGTAAATCTGAGTGACGGTCCCGGCCTCAAATCCACCGCCCAATAGCCGGTCTATATTGCTACATCCGAGGGGATATCTCTTGATATTCATCTTTTTTATCCTTAAGGCCATCAGTTCAAGATACCATAAAAAGTATTATTTTGGCAGGTGATAAGAGTATGCTATGAACTTCGAAGTGATACCGGCACTCGATCTAAAAGGTGGAAGATGTGTACAGCTTGTCCAAGGTGTAAAGGGTAGTGAGATCGTCTCTCTGTCTGATCCTGCCCGCATGGCAGATCACTGGATAAGCGAAGGAGCGAAACGGTTGCACATAATAGACCTGGATGGCGCTTTTCAGGAGAAGAGAAGAAATCTGGATGTGATTGAAGAGATTGTAAAGAATAGTGACGTGCTGGTACAGGTGGGTGGCGGAATACGCTCATACAGAGACGCAGTTCAGCTTTTAGATATCGGAGTAGACAGAATTATTCTGGGTACGGCGGCAATCAGAGATCGATCTTTAGCTCGCAAGCTCGCAGATGAGTTCTCAATCGATCGTATAATGATAGCACTTGACACGAAGGCGGGAGAGGTCCAGATAGAAGGATGGACAGAGGGGTCCGGACTGTCCCCGAAAGAGATTGCAAGAGATTATAGGGATTATACGGGCAGTCTCCTCTTCACAAATATAGATGTTGAAGGTCTTCTTGGCGGTATTCATATAGGACCCATCAGAGATCTTGTTGACTCGGTTGATCTTACGGTGGTTGTTGCCGGTGGAATCAGCCACATAGAAGATATTGAAAAGGTCAGATCTACAGGTGCAGACGGAGTTGTAATCGGAACAGCAATATATAAGGGAAATATATTGCTGAGAGAAGCGATTGAGAGGTTTGAGTAATAAAAAGCTATAAGTAAGAATAAATAAATACAACAGGTTAGACCTAATATGACCGAAAAAATAACAATAAGTTTGATAAAAGCGGACGTGGGTGGATATCCGGGGCACTCTGCAGTCCACCCAAAGCTGATAGAGACTGCAGAGAAAGAGTTAGCAGGAACTAAAGATAGTGGACTTCTCGTCGATTATAAAGTTCTTGCGGCAGGGGATGATCTTGAACTCATAATGGGCCACAGAAAAGGTGAGGACAACGAAGAGGTACACGGGCTTGCATGGAATATATTTACGAAAGCCACAAATGTTGCTAAGGAGCTGAAGCTATATGGTGCAGGTCAGGACATGTTAAAGGATGCATTCAGTGGTAACGTTAAGGGAATGGGACCCGGAGTCGCAGAGATGGAGTTCACAGAGAGGAAAGGTGAGCCTTTAGTGGCATTTATGATGGACAAGACCGAGCCAGGTGCGTTCAATCTACCGATCTATCGGATGTTCGCAGATCCTTTCAACACAGCAGGCCTGATCGTGGATCCGAGTCTACATGCCGGATTCAGGTTTGAGGTGTGGGATATCATGGAGCATAAAAAAGTCTTCATGAACTTACCTGAGGAGACTTATGATCTACTTGCCCTCATTGGATCCAAAGGTAGATACGTGATCAAAAGGGTCTTCCCGAAGGAAGAACACCCCGGATTGCCTCCGGATGAGCCTGTAGCCGCGATAAGCACCGAGAAGCTCTTCCAAACAGCCGGAAAGTACGTGGGTAAAGACGATCCTGCAGGACTTGTCAGATCTCAATCTGGTTTACCCGCACTGGGTGAAGTGATTGAGCCATTCGCATTTCCACATCTTGTGAGTGGCTGGATGAGGGGTTCACACAACGGACCTTTGATGCCTGTTTCATTTGAAGATGCGAAATGTACAAGGTTTGATGGACCACCAAGGGTTATAGCTGCCGGTTTCCAGATTTCAAACGGAAATTTAGTCGGTCCTGCCGATCTCTTCGATGATCCCGGGTATGATTACACAAGAAAGAAAGCCCAGGAGATAGCAGAATATATGAGAAGACACGGGCCATTTGAACCACATCGACTGCCTATGGGCGACATGGAGTATACGACACTCCCCGACGTTCTGAAAAAGCTGGAAGGAAGGTTTGAGAAGGCTGATTGAGAGAATACCCTGAATTATATAAAGCCCCATTAGCTTGGGCTATCGAAAGAAGGTTAAATTGGTGTGAAAATAAAAAGGAGGTGGTAAATATTTCATTAAAAATCTGGCAGATAATAAGCATCATAGAGGCTCTACTGTAAATCATCCTAAATAACACCACGATACATATTTACCATAGCCCCCTAAGTATATACACCATGCCTTTTACAAGCAACCGTCCAAAATTAAACTTAACTCAAAAAGAGATCGACAAATTAACCGAGATTTCCAATTCCAGGACCCAACCAGTTAGAAAGGTTGAGAGGGCGAAAATTCTGCTTTTAAGTTTTTATGGGAAAAACGATTCTCAAATCGCAGTAGAGCTGGACACAAATCGCTATAAAGTAATGCGATGTGTCAATAAGGCTCTTTCGTATGGAGTTTACGAAGCCCTTGATGACCTTCCCAGAACAGGAAAACCAAAACAAATTACATCAGCATCTCTTCCAAAAATGCTTACTATTACCGGCACATTACCCTTTGCCTCTTGCAGCTCTGAGGCAAATTCTTTATAAGAAGGATTGGGAAGCCCCATCGCATTCAAAAAACCGCATTCTGTTTGGACTGATACCGGCCCCGGATATCCATGATTTGGTGATACTCCGATGGATTTGGTCACCACAGCCCCGGCACCGCATGATGCCACTCTTC
>JAXHTJ010000132.1:0-5996 GCA_034190245.1 Halobacteriota archaeon
TCGTGAAAACCCCTCTCGCATAGAAAATCTTCTATGTTGCCTTCTTCTATCCCAAAGGTGTAAGGTTCGCCTATCAAAGATAGATACCTCACGGCCTCTTTTGCCCCTTTTGTTTCATTTGTACCATCCAGTGCTGATTTTAAGATGTAATCGAATATTATGGAACTGCTCTCACCTGCGTTTGATGATACAAAGGCAAGCGTCCTATCAACATCCTCCTCTGATAGGTACATGGTAACACCTTCCCATATGAACAGGGTCTTCAGAGCTTTGTCATATCCGTTCTCAAGTAATTTATCGAGCTTCTCGGTTGAAAAGTCTATTCCGACATAAAAGATATCAGAGGGTATGGATCCAAATCTCTCTTTCACCTTCTTAATCTTTCTTTTCTGAGTTACCGGATGATCGACCTCGAATACTTTGATCTTACCCGGGATATCTCTGGATCTATAAGCCCTCGAATCGTAACCTGCCCCAAGAATAACCAACTGCTCAATTCCACTCGCAATGCATCTTTCAAGGTAATCGTCGATATATCTGGTTCGTGCTACGATGTAACTATACTGGCCATAGATCACCCGATCAAATATCCTCGGTACCATATCCCTTTGAATTCGGCTTCTGGCGATAAGGGCAAGTAGTAAAGAGATAAAATCAACTGCAAAAGGATCATAACACACTCTCTCTTCTTCCGGTTTAAAGGACTCAACAGCTCTGAAAAAAGCGATTATTTCAGCAGTGTTGCTCGGTCCGTTCCTCCTGATGATTCTTCCCACATATCCCAAATAATCTTGAAATCTCATTGCGGCCATCTACGCATCCTAAGTTAAAGGTTCATATCCAATAATTTTATGAAAAAACGGTAATGTATTTATATTATAAACATAATTAACAGTGGTGAATAATATGGACCTGGTATCTTTCCTACTAACAGCTCTATCTGATGGTGAAAAGACCGCTATTGTCTCAGGTGAAAAGAGACTCACCTGGAATGAGCTCAGGGAGAGGGTCTACAGACTTGCAAATGGCTTAACCGATCTTGAGGTTAAGGATGGTAACAGGGTATCCTTCATGCTCTATAACTCAAATGAGTTCTTTGAAACACTGTTTGGGGCATCGATTTTGGGATGCCTGGCACCTGCGGTGAATTGGCACTGGAAAGGCGAGGAACTGGTACACGTGATAAATAGCGTGGATACCAGCACGCTTATACTTGATTCTGATTTTTTGGAAAAAGTGTTGGAAGTAAAAGACGATCTGAAAAGCGTGAAGAACTACATAGTACTCGGCGATGAAGTCCCTGAAGGCATGACATCCTATGATGAACTGATAGAGCGATCTTCAGGTGAAAAACCAGAGAACGCCGTAAGTTATCTTGGCCTTCATCTCTTCACCGGTGGAACAACAGGCTTTCCAAAGAGCCTCAATTACTATAAATTCTTCAATGTGCTCTTTAAGGGAACCGGATCACTCAGCGATATCAGAAAGGATAACCCTGCCACCCCAACAGACATGCGTGGACTCATGGCAAGTATGTCCCAGATTGCGTCGCTTCTTCCTCAACTTGACTATCATAAACAGGAGAATAATTTACTTCTCCCTGCACCACTATATCATGCCGGTGTTTGGGTAGGCGCCATCGCTTACTTGCTATTCGGTGGAAAGCTGGTCATGATGAAGAAATTTGATGCTCTGGAGTTCTTCAGACTGGTTGAAGAGGAGAAGATTACAATCACCTATGCCCCTCCAATACTCCTCCAGCGGATGTTAAACCTTCCAAAAGAGGAGAGGGAAAAATATGATCTGAGCACCATGAAAGTCATTATCTGTGCAGCGGCACCATGCCCACCAAATGTCAAAAAGGGGATAAATGAACTATTTATGGAGCAGGGCGCCACTGTACCGGTATTTCACGAGTACTACGCCTCTTCAGATGGTGGATTGGCCTCGGTTTTGAATCCCAAGCATTACATCGAAAAGCTCGAACGATACAGATCGGTTGGTATTACTGCCGGAAACGTAAAGATCTTAAATGAAGTTGGGGATTTGTGTCCGGTGGGCGAGATCGGAGACCTATATATAAACGGTGGCCTATCGAATGTGATCACATACGGCGGAACCAAAGATAAGGCAAGTGATAATGTTGTCAAGATAAATGGAGGGTATTTCTGGAGAGAGGGTACGACAGGATATCTTGACGAAGACGGCTTCTTGTATATCACGGGTAGGATAAAGGACATGATAATATCAGGCGGAGTGAACATCTTTCCTGACGAGATAGAGAATGTACTTCTTGGTCATCCAAAGGTGGAGGATGTTGCCGTGATCGGAGTTCCTGACCCTGAATGGGGGGAGACTGTCAAAGCAATCGTTCAATTGAAACAAGGGGAGATTGCCTCCGAAGAAGAGATAACAGAATATTCAAAGCAATTCCTGGCGGGCTACAAGAAACCAAGATCAATTGATTTTATAGATGAGCTCCCGAGGCATCCCGATGGTAAAGTACTGAAGCGGAAGCTGAAGGAGAAGTACTGGGAAGGTGTTGAGAGTTATGGATGAGGTGATTAAGAATGTCTGAGAGTAGAGCTCTTGGTGGAATTTCAGGAATGATGGGTGGACTGCTCGATCGGGTAAGAAGAGGTGAGGTCAATCTTGCTCCATTGCTCAAGAGATTCATGGGTCCTGAACTGATCGAAGGATTGGGAGTGGCCATGGTCGATGAGCTCAGAAATATACTCAATTCAAGGGTGAAGGAGATATTGGCCGAGGACATTGATGTACTCACCGGTAGGAAGTTCTATCTGGGATTCTTGGATGTTGACAGCCCGCCAATTGAGGTAGAGATAATCGGTTTGCCGAACTTAATTGGCGCCAAATATTCGACAAGAGAGGAAGTCAAAGAGCAGGGTTTGCCCGGCATCGAGCTGGAATCCATTGCAATCGTCGATCTGATGGGAGATATGCAGGGTGGTGGTGGCCTTGACCTGACCAGGATGATAACACTGATCGAGGAAGACAAGATGAAGTTTGTGAAGATGGGCGAGCTTCTTCAGCTCTTCGTTCCTATGGCATCTATGATGTCTCCCACTTCTTTTGATACGCTGGAAAAAAGGCTGATGCCAGGCCTGATGGGAAGGCTTCCCGGTATGATGATGGGCTCCGGTATAATAGAGGATATCGGAGAGCCTGATGTTATGCAGTCGATGATGCCGATAATGATGCCGATGTTGATGCCGATGATGGGTGGTTTACTCGCATCTTTTATAACTCCAAAACTCGACGATCCTGAATTCAGGAGCTTCTTTGGAAAATGGGTTGAAAAAGGTGATAAAAAGGTGCTTCTTAAGACCGATGGTTCGGGTGTGACTATAAGATTCAGGAAGAATCCAGATCTTGGAGTTGATATTGAAGAAGGCATCTGCTCGGATCCTGATGTGATACTTGAGACTATCATATCTCAAGGAACGCCAAAATTAACAAATTTATCGACGAGAAGTATGGTAAGAGATGTAGTAACCCGCAAAATAACAAGAAGGAGCTTCCATGATCTGATGATATTCGGTAAGCTGATATTACCGGAGATGAATATCAGCTACGATGGAAGGTCGACAAACATAGAGATGGACATTGTGATGTGATCTTTTATAATACATAATGAACAAGGCCTATTAATATGACAAAGACCACAGAGACGGTTCCGGTTTCCTGTAATCTTGACTGCGGAGGAGCTTGCTCCTTAATCGCACATGTCAAGGACGGTCATATTGAGAAGATCACAAACAATCCTGCCAGTGGGCCGTATATGCGCGGATGCGTAAAAGGTTTCAGGATGGCAAAGGTGGTCTACGCCCCGGATAGGCTCAAGAGGCCTTTACTTCGGACCGGTGCAAAAGGTTCGGGGGAATTTAAAGAGGTAGAATGGGATGAAGCTCTGGATTTTGTCGCGGGTAAACTGGAATATATAAAGGAGGAATATGGAAATGAAGCCATATTCAACTTTGGATCATCAGGAAGCGTTATAGGGTTGCTACATAACACATTTCGTCTAACATCTAGGTTCCTTAACCTCTTCGGTGGGCATATCTTACCGTTGGGCACATACAGTGCTCAGGCAGCCACATATTCTGTTATGATGACCATTGGGGATATGAGGGCTGGTAGTGACCCCGGGACTCTGGAGCACTCGAAGTTGATTATTCTGTGGGGGGCAAACATATATGCCTGCAGATTCGGATCGGAATTTGAAAGACGCATCAAAGAAGCAAGAGATAGAGGTGTAGAGGTTATAGTGATCGATCCGAGGAGGAGCGAATCCGTAACAAAACTTGGAACAGAGTGGATCCCGATAAAACCGGGGACTGATTCTGCTTTGATGATGGCGGTTCTATATATTCTTGTCAAGGAAGGAATGGCCGATTACAACTTTCTGAATAGATACTGTAAAGGATTTAAAGATCTTGAAGAACACCTGTTGGGCGAGGATGGCACAGATCCTAAAACTCCTGCCTGGGCCGAAGGGATATGCGGTGTGAGAGAGGAGAAGATAATCGAACTTGCTAAAAAATATGCAAACAAGAAACCAGCTGCCCTATTACCAGGTTTTTCAATTCAGAGAACAATGGGTGGAGAAGAACCGGCCAGGTTGGCAATTGTTCTCCAGGCGGCAACCGGTAATTTTGGAGTTATCGGTGGATCTTCAGGAGGCCCTCTTATCGTCAAAAAACCGAAGGTGGGTAGAATGAGTACCTTTAAAAATCCTGTCGGTCGTTTCATTCCACTCATCAAATGGCCTGATGCGATTCTCGAAGGCAAAGAAGGTGGATTTCCTGCCGATATAAAAGCGGTATACGCTGTCGGAAATAACTACCTAAACCAGGGTCCCGATATATCCAAAAATATCAGAGCGTTCAAGAAACTTGAGCTGGCAGTCTGTCATGATCGTTTTCTGACTCCTACCGCCAGATATTCAGATATAATTCTGCCCGCTACGACTTTTTTGGAGAGAAACGATATAATCGTACCCTGGGCCACAGGTAATTTCATACTATTCTCGAACAAAGCAATCGATCCCATTACCGAGGCAAGAAACGACTACGATATCTTTGCCGGAATCTCTGAGAGACTTGGGTTTGCTGAGAAGTTCACCGAGAATAAGAGTGAGGATGAGTGGTTTGAAGAGTTTTTAAAGAGATCGCCGATGATTGAATTGGAGGAGTTCAGAAAGAAGGGCATATTCTTTGGAGAGGATCAGAAGAGGGCGGCTTTTAGTCGATTTATAGAAAGTCCAAAGGCAAATCGATTGAAGACCCCTTCCGGTTTGATAGAGATTCACTCGAAAAGGTATGCAACTTCCGGTTTTCCAGCAATTCCAACATGTAGAGTTCTTGAGAATGATGAAATGCACCCTCTTTTTCTCGTCACTCCGAAATCACGATTCAGGGTCCATTCGCAGAATAGCAATATCGACTGGTTCAGGGAAAAGGAGACGCAGAGCATCTGGATAAACCCCGTTGATGCCATCAGTAGGGGGATAAAAGATAATGATCTTGTGCAGGTCAGGAGTCGGAATGGAAGAAGCCAGATCAGGGCCTACGTCACGGAGGATATCATGCCAGGTGTTGTTTCGCTCAATGAAGGAATGTGGTTCTCCTTTGATGGGGATGATACTGATACAGCAGGTTCTGCCAATGTCCTCACCTCTTCAATACCAACGCTACCGAGCATGGGTCCCTGCACACATACTGTTCAAGTTCAAATTGATCAGGCTCTTCCAAAATAGTGATGATATTTATCAGTATGGCCTAACAAAACCGATAGCATCAGGGTTGGATAAGTTCAGAAGAAAGTGGGCGTTTTTGTTCGAGCTTTTTGAAAAAGGTTATTGCGAAGCATTTTTACCCCATCTTCCATACTATATACCTTTGACTTTGTCGCATTAAAAAAACTTACTCGCCAATATCCCCCTTCTCAACTCCCCAATCACCTTAATAACGCAC
>JAXHTJ010000133.1:0-5964 GCA_034190245.1 Halobacteriota archaeon
TCTTGATCTAATTTAGTGCTCATGGTATAGAAATTTTATCATGAAAGATGGAGTTTTAAGGGATGTAGTGTGGTAGGAATAGATGGGACGGTTGTAACTAAGAGAGCTAAACACGTACAAAAAAAGAAACCTGAAAAATGATATTCAGGTTTTGCCATATAAACTCTATCAATTATTTTAACTCACTCCCACGACACCCAATCCTCAATAGGGACAGGATCAGCTTTCACCGCTCCATACAATGTCTGGGTGATCTCCTTAAATACCGCAACTGCACCTGGGTGCATCATCATGAAGAGATCTCCGCCTGCAAGGGCGAGTGTCAGTCCGGTAACAATCTCGTATAATGGCCCTCTGTACTCCCTTGGCCCCCAGTCAGAATCTTCTTTTATCGGTGAGTCTTTCATCCAGGCTTCACGAGCACCCCACGCATTTGTTGTACCGGAGGACATGGGGAATGAGAGATCCTTATCACCCTTCAGTCCACCAATTCTTATCCTCTCCATGTTTGTGTAAGCATAATCCAGCCCGTATCCCAATGCCGCAGTCGTTGGATCTATTATGATGTCTTCCCTTCCTACACCGAGCTTGAAGAGGTATCTATTCAATGTCTTCTGTGCGTTTATGTCCAGTTGAGTCCAGGATAGCAATACGTGGCCATATTTCTTCGCAGCATTTGCTATCCTCTCGTAATCCATATTGAGGTTTGCAGAAGCAATTAAGCATCTTTCACCCTCTGCAACTTCTGCAGCCTTTTCAAGGACTTCAGGATCTTTCTCAGGATTTCCGGATCCGCCTATGACTATAGGGACCTTTACGGCCTGCAAAACATCTTCAACAACTTTTGCAGCCTCTTTTGCCGGTGTATCACTGATCAATGGGTCAGTACTTATCAGATGGATTGTAACCATATCGGCATTGAACTTCTCGACGTTCTTCTTCGCCCATTCTCCTGGATCGCTCATGACGTCCTCGTAATGCGTTTTAACCGTTTTAGCAAGCGGAATTGGTATATCAAAACAGTCTATTGTAACTGCCGGAGGATTGGGTATATCGCCCTCAAAGCTGTAGAATGGTAAAGCCTTTTCGCCGCCAATCTTTACAACATTTCCCCTTGAGCCACCATCAGACGAGGTTGCACCTATGATAACTTCTTGTATCTGATCCGTCCATTTCACTTTTCCAACAGAGAATTTTGCAGGTATCAGTGAATCTAACTTTGCTGGCTTAGACTCAATCAGAGGCAATTCTGCAGCAGGTGCTGGCATCTGTAAAAGACTTTCTACAGGATATCCAACCGATTTTGCCAGGTTCAGCAATGTCATTGCCGCCTCAGTTATGCCTTGACCCAATACAAATCCAAGGCCAGATAGATCTCCACCTTCTGGCAATTCGATCTCAATATCACCTTCTATACTAACCCCGGAGAGCTCCTCTATATCATACATTTCCAATAATTTTGCCAATTCTTCAAGAGTGATCTTCGTCATGCTTAAACCTCGTGCTCATCACAATAGACTATACTCTCTAAATTACTTCTTTAAATCTTTCGTTTTGGATGTCGATGATAGAAAAAATAAAGTAATTTAGAATAATTATTTATACAGGTATTTATATATAGAACTAAATCAAAAAATAAAAGTTGGTGATGAAGATGAAATGTGTGAATCATCCAGATGTTGAGACATCCGTTGTGTGTGCAGTCTGTGGCAATCCAATCTGTTTTGATTGCAGTACAAAGATAAAGGGGAAGGAATACTGTCCAAAATGTGTAGAAAATGAACTGAGTTCCGTCAATGTTTCCGAGGCCTATGGAGGCGGTGGAGGTTGGGTATAGATACTATACCCTGATCACTCTCACTCACGGTAAGAACTGCTGCAGTGATAGATAAATCAGAACTAGCCCACCAATCACAAGCGAAGCAGTTCCACATATGGATGCGATCCAGGCGAGTAGAAACAGTCTTGCCCTGTAATCTTCCTCTTCCTTAAGTCTCTGAAGGTACGAAGTCATCTTTCCTTTAATAAATCTTTAGCCCTAAAGATAATATTTTTGATCTATAATAGAATTAATGCTTGAGTCATGGATCCAAAATATGTAGCTCAATTAGCTCAACTTGCGATGTTGCTCGAGGTATCATCATCTCCAAAGCCCGGAAATATAGATAGGGATCACGATTACGAAGATACGAGGTATGAGCATTTCCTCGCTTCCGCAGTTGCTGTTTTTCCGGTATTTGAAGAAGCTTCACAATCGGAAAGTGGTGTTGGGAAGCTGGTCAGGGAAGCCGTGGAGGAGAGCAATAGATGGCAGAGCGGGGGAAATACCAGTTTTGGAACTTTCCTTATGCTAATTCCACTAATAATGGCGGCCGGGCAGAGTGAAGGATACGAAGAGGTAAAAGAGAAAGCAGACCAGATAATGAGAGAAACAACATCTCAAGACGCTGTTGATCTGTACAAAGCCTTTGGTGACACAGATATCAAGGTGAAAGTGGTTAGCGACCTTGACGTGAATAATCCATCATCGATAGAGAAGATCAGAGGAGAAGATCTAACCTTCTACAGGATAATGAGTATCTCAGCTCCCTACGATCTTATATCAAGAGAATTGACCGGGGGATTTGAGAGATCATTCAAATACGCTTCAGAAATAAAGAAGAGAGCGCGTGAGATGAGTACAAATGATTCCATCGTCTACACCTACCTAAAGGCGCTTTCGGAAGAACCGGATACCTTTATAGCGGTAAAATTTGGCGAAGAGAAGGCAATATCGATTTCTAAAGAAGCTTTAGAGGTACTTGATGGGACCGGTGAGGAGAAGATTAGAGAGTTCGATGAGCGTCTGATAAGGGATAAGATAAATCCGGGATCTACCGCAGATATAATTGTGGCTGCGATATTTCTCGCTCTGTTGGACGGACTGCAATTATAAAGAGAGAGTAAATTTTAACCAAAGGTGTTTTTATGATGGAGGACCAAATAGTATATTATATTTCTGAAATTTAGAAGCTGGGGGGACTTTATGCCTTGGGTATCGATCAATTCTTGCTCTGGAATCTCAAAAGACTTTAATACTCTTCCGACACCTGAACAGAAGAGGTTGCTTCCAAACTGTTCACTACCGGTTAATGTGCTGAATATCGAAGATCTCTACCGTATTTTAAACGAAGACCCTAAGATCTGCCATGGGGAAGGGGAGAAGAAGCCGATTATGATTGAGGGATACTATCCTCCGAAGTTCGGTGTATGGCCAACCCACAAATTATACAAGATAACCTATGAAGTTCAGGGAGTAGAGAGGCATACGATCGCAAAGATAATGAACAGGAGATACGGTACGAAGGAGTTTTCCTTGCTCTCCGATCTTCACAAATTCATGGATGTTCCTGAGCCACTCCATTTTATGTATGATGACAGTTTTGAGGATGAATTTCTCGATGCATTTGGCATCTTCTGGATGAGTTATATAGGGGAAAACATCAGGTTTGAAGAATCTTTACTGGAGTGGTGTATGGGTGAAAGAAGGGATAAACTTGAGCTTGAGGGCATCCGTAAACTACTTACCACCCTCTGGTCTGCCGGGGTCAAGCACAATGATCTTAAGGGTGAGCATTTACTTTTAAACGAAGAAAAATGGTACATAATCGATTTTGAAAAATCCATCCCCTTCAAAGGTGAAGATGATATAAAGGATGAACTATCGGTCTTTATCGGTGACTGTAGCGTTTATATTGATAGGTTTGTGGATTACAGTAATATAGTATTTGAAGGTGATATCAGGAGAAGATATGAAGTCTTTCTCTATAAGATTTTAGATTGCTTCAATGTCGATATAATCGAGAATAGATATCTCTCACTCTTCACAAACTCAATCAAGAATAAGGATATAAGATCGAGTATATACACCTGTATATCTTCTTTTTAGTGTGGTCTTCTGGGTGAAAAGGTGTTAATCGATATCTGAAGGGTTTTCTGATAGACACTTAGTGACAATACTCATACCCCTCATAGGTTATTGTTCGAACCACTCCTACTTCTTCTCCATCCAAAAGTCCATCTCCATCGGTATCATCGCTATTTGGATTGCTGTATACCAACTGTGGAAGACTTTTATGCCTTCATCAGAGTCAAGGTGGGTTTCGTCTATCCATAGTTCATCAGCTAGGCTTCTTTCGATATGAGAGATTATTTTATCTATCTCTTTATCGATTTTCGAGTCTCCGGTTTTGGCAGATTCTAGTTTTGTTGTTACGCTGTTAGTTTTAAGGTTTTTTGGTGTGAGGGTTTCCTCGGAGATAACAGGAGTCATCATCGAGCTTAGGAGGAGCATTATCATTAGGATAGGGGTGACCCTGATTAAAGATTTATTTGGCCTTGTTAAGTTCTTGTTTTATTTTCTTCTCCTAATTAGGTATGCCACTGCTAATAATCCCAAAATTGCAAATGCTACACGCGGTATATGCAATATTGGCCCTCCATAAACATATTCTTGCGAAGCACTGAATCCACCATTAAATATTACAATATCCCCTACTCTTGCATAATCGAGAGTAGTCGAAGATATAGTAATCATATATTCTATTCTAATCGTGCCAGAACCGTCGTATAATATAAAGGTACGAGGGTTTAGCCCGGTCTGGAGGATTTCGCTAATTGAACCAATTAATATCACACTTTTTTGATCATATTTTTCTGGTAACGCCTTCAACTCTGATATTTTAACATGACCAACACTTGAATGCTTTGCCAACCTTGATGCCTCATCAGCGCAATCTTTTGCATGCGTTAATTCCCCATCGTTAAAAGCTTTCTCCGCCTCCTTTAATTTCTTTTCTGCATATTTTACATTTGCATCGATTGATTTTGCTACATCGATCTCATATTGAGTAAGTTCAATGTGGCTCGATAATGTTCCATAAACATTATCAGAAATTTTTTTGGTGTCTTCGGCAAGTTCATTTGCTTCATCATATCTCTCTGAGTTGTAGGCAATTTGACATAATCTCGGAATAATAGGCAGGCTATCGACTGTAGAAAGTAGAGGGTAAGATATGAACGCAAAAGAAGAAGCCCTTCTCGCAGAAGCAAAGGAGATCTTAGAGAAGAACTGGGAAGACAGTTATACAGTCCCTTCACCAGATCTTTATCCACACCAGTGGAACTGGGACTCTGCATTTGTCGCACTCGGCTACTCCCGCTACAATCGAGATAGAGCAGAAAAAGAGTTACTCTCGATATTTGAAGGTCAATGTGATAACGGTATGCTACCCCACATCGTATTCAGAAGAAAGAGCGATTATTTTCCAGGGCCCGATTATTGGGAGACAGATCTGTCAGAAAATTCGCCATCTATAAAGACCTCTGCCATAACGCAACCGCCAGTACACGCAATAGCCGCCTTGCAGGTTTACGAAAACTCAATAGAGGGTGAGAAGGTAGAGAGTTTTTTGGAGAAGATATTTCCCAAAATACTTGATTTTCATAATTATCTCTTCGAAGAAAGAGACCCGGAAAAACTTGGACTGGTGACTATATTTCATCCATGGGAATCCGGTTTTGACAACTCTACCAGATGGGATGAAGCTCTTGCAAGAATTGAAGTGCAGAATCTGCCCGAATACGTGCGAACGGATACAAATAAGATTGATTCAGACCAGAGGCCAAAAAAAGAGAGTTATGATAAGTACATATATCTTGTAGAACTCATGAAGAGACAGAATTACAAAGAAGAGCTATTTTACGATGAGTTCCCCTTCAAAATCAAGGATGTTGTATTCAGTTCCATACTTTATGACGCTAATGAGTGTCTACTTAAGATGGCAGAGATACTCGGAGAAGACGATAGCATGATAAGGGGCTGGATGAGAAGGACGGAAGATAATTATCTCGAATATTTCTGTATAGATAAAGAGCGAGAGGTACTTGCATATGACTTTGATCTGATAACGAATAGAAGCGTAG
>JAXHTJ010000134.1:0-5952 GCA_034190245.1 Halobacteriota archaeon
AATACGATTTCTACAATTTGAAGATCTTGAGAAGAGAAGGGTGGTATATGATCGGTTTTGTATCCTTTTCAGCGATTATATATCATACATGAAAAGACACCACCCCGAAGCGGCTTGGTTGATGGTACAAACAAGGTCTGCCATGAGGATGGAGATTGAAGAGACGGAGGAGAGAAATGAGCGAGAAAAGCGGTATCGAGAACGCCTTATTGGAAATTCAAAATAGAATATCAAATATGACTAAACACGAATACACATTCTTCCCTGTCGGGGAGATGCTGGACGAAACCGAATGTGTGATTTCCAAATTTCTAGAGGTAGATGGTCTCGAGTTGAGGAAACAGATATATCAAGAATTTTGTGACACATATGACGAGTATGTCCCTCGTTTGTTGAACAGATACTCATATGCGATAATATTGATGTCTGATGCAAGGGAGCTTATGAAGCTAGAAATTGAGGGGGTGGAGGAGTGAACGGCCTTGAATATAGCCTGGTTGACACGGCGTCCAGGCTACATCTTCAGTCTATCGACAAAGACCCACACATCGAAGTGAATTGGATATTAGAGGAGTGGGAGGGTGTCATAAGAACTTTTGTCGATAAAAAAGAGTTGAATGAGAGAGTACAGATATATCAGAAATTTTGTGACACATATGACGAGTATGTCTCGACCATGGGGGATAGGTATCAATATTCGAGATGGTTGATGGGATTCGCAAAGTCAGAGATGGAGCTCGTAATACACGAAATGGAAGAGGCTAGTAATACAAATTCTTTGTGATGTCGTACTGCTTTCGACTTGATATCACTGAAAAGCCGAAAGCATACTGATCTTTTGTCACCGGCGGGGTGCCTCCGTACGTGGCTGTTACATTGAACTCGTTTGCATACCCTCCGCTATAAATCCGCGGCTTTGTATTTAGAAGTAGTTCAACGGTCCCAGCAGTCTGCCCTGGATAATAAGCGGCTGAAGCTCCGAAGTTGTAATTCTCATCAATGACGTAATAGGTATCGAAATTCATAGCCATGTCTACATATCTTGTGTATATTCTTGCAAGGAGTGTAGATCCCAGAACAACATCATACGTCCACGACCAATACCCAGACGGTGATTCTACCGCTAATTCAAGGTGCAACAAAAACCCTTGCACGTAGAAATCCTCATCAGAGTAGAGAGTCGCCTCTTGATACCAACTATCTGTCTTTGTACCAACATCAAAAACCTCGTATGTCACAAACTCCTCTTCTCCACTCGGCGCCTCCTCAAATTCTACCATTTCTTCGGGCATTCTCCCATAAACCAGCCACGCTCCCAGTCTTTCAAGGGCTAAGTCCATAGCCTCTATTTCTTTTGTGTCACGGTGGTTACACCGGTATTTTAGAATATCTGTCTGGGCAGGGTTGGGGAGAGGGGAGTACTCAGTATCATAAGAATTTAGTATAGCTAGAACATCTGTTTCAAGGCTAGAATCTGCGTAGACGTAAAAACGGTGTGGGTAGCTCATTTCTCTAGTGATATAACGCGATTCATAGAGTAGAACGCGCCTATATCCTCCAATTTAACGGTTAAATCTGCCATAGCACCCCTATCTTTTGTGGAAATTTTGTATTTTGTGAAGGTGGAAAAAGTTGGGAGAGACGAGTATTCTAGGTCGTAATTGTCTAGTAGACTCGTCACATCGCTTATAATGCTCTCAACGCAGTAGACATAGAATATATATGGGTATGACATTAGAATATCAAAGCAAACTTGCTCCAAAGGTTCTGCATACCGCCAATGACCGAACTAGCCGCGTCTGTGTATATGTTTCCGGTTTTTGGGACTGTAACAGTCTTCTTTGTCTCAACAGGTGTCTGAGGTTGTGTCATTGTGATAGCGGATGGTACTAGACCGGCTCTACCGGCTGTCGGTGCCTCTGTTAGCTTCACCTTTTTAGAACTTGTTGTATCAGGTTCTATCTTCCAAGCCGAGGCTGTAGGCCCTTTTGTATACTCTTCCGGTACTGTCCAGCTACCTGTTAGCTGTATCGGATCTGTACTAGTCTTTTTTGGAATTACTGGGTCTGTGACAGGATCATCAACGAACCATGAGGGGGTGAAGTCAAAAGGCTGTGTCTCGGGGTAGAATATATTAATAGCAGGCTCAGTAGGATCGCTAGATACACTAGACTTTTTCGTATTACCTTCCAAAAGTGGCACAGAACCTTGTGTCATACCACCACCCCCGCCTCCGAAACCTCCCTCTGTGTCACTTCCTGAAGAGAGGGCTAGTAGTGCTAATCCTGCTATTCCGCCGCCTATAACAAGCTTTTTCTGTTTATCAGTCATTTTCATATTCTTAATCTCCTTCTTAGATCCATATAAGATCGCTTTATCTCCGTTGCTGATAGAGCGCTGTTGTATATACGGAACATACTCATCGTACCGCCAAAGTAGTAACCACTACTGAGCCTTCCGATTAGAAGACTATCGACAGTCGTATCAATAGCCCCCCCACCAGTGTTACTCTGTGACGTACTAACATCAACACCGTTTAAATATAAATACATCACGTTAGTTCCGTCATTCTTGTCATAGGTAGAAACAATATGATACAAAGTGTCATTCGCAATACTACCACTGGGGCTGTATACGCTTTTTACGGCCCCACCGATGTACATAAGGACTCTAATCTTTCCCGCATCTAGCCGTAATCGATATGATAATCCCTTGTCCACTAAATATGGATTGATATCATCAGCTACATAAATCAACATCTCCATAGTGATTGCATTAGTAATATCCAAACTGCTGCCAGTCCCACAGTCGACGTAAGCACTAGTACCATTGAAACTTAAGCAAGGGCCATGTTCACTAGAAGTCCAGGTAGCATCAGTAACAGTACCATCATTACCATTACCACTAAGATCATGCACAACACTGCCAGATCCCTCAATGAATGGAAGATTGAGGGGTATATCAGGGTGTCTACAAAGGAGGGGATTAGTTGGACGGGTCCCTATTACACTTGTCATGTCTCTGAAAGCCTTATATCACTCTCTGTGTCACTCCAGACATAGACAGGCCCTTGGTATCCTCTCGGAGGTCTTACCGTCTCTTCCCAAACCCCATAAATCCCGATTGGAAAACCGTTATTTTCGAAATCAAAGAGCTCGTTGTCCACAAGACCGATATAAACCGTACTATTTGACTGGTTTGTGATTCTAATGGTATTACGTAGTGGGTTTGCTTTTGCAATCATTCTTATCGTGTTAGCTGGTAATATCATTTGTGTCACCTACTTCTTTTTCGATAGAAAAGCATAACCTAGCAGTCCTATAACCGCTATTATCGCTATCGGGGTCATCTCGCCGGCTGCGCTTGGGGTGTCTGTGATCGCTGGAGCCGCGCTAGTCCACTGAGGGAGTGATTGAAATTCAGGGAATACCTCGCTTGCTTGCTCCTTCTTAGCTGTCTGACTTGCAAAAGGACTATCTATTATCGTCTGATAGGAAGGATAATTTATCTGAGGGGAGTATATCTTTTGCGTGGACGTAGATGGCTGGTAATAGGCATACGGGTGGTATGTGGTGGTCTGTGCTTGCTGTTTTTTCGAATCGTCTGGGGAAAGGAGTTGGGCGAGTCCCAAACCCCCAGAAAGACCCCCCAAAGCCGCGACAATAGGTACTAGAGGTAAAGGCATCTATACAGCCTCCTTTTTACTGATTGGAGAGGGAAAAGCAACCCCTAGGGCTCCACATAAAATCATAAGCGCTATCGTACTAGTCCCGTGATTGATGCCCATTATCAGTGTCACAGCAGCTACTACCGTGATTGCAAGTATTCCGACTATCGTTACGAAAGTGCTATCTTCCATCAATTTCTCCTTGTGTTTTTTCTTGGTGGTATCACAGTACCACTGTTGTCAACGGTCAAAAACTTTTTCAATCTCTTTGATTTAACTTTTCCCTGGAATCCGGAAGTGGAGGTTTGTGGCATTATGCCACCTCCACTACCATGAATGGTATAACTGTCGCCGTGCTACTGGCCACATTGGCCTTGGTGCAGGTAAGCATTCTCTGAGTTGTCTGCCAGACTCCCAAAAGCGCTCCACCAGCATCAAATGTTAGGGTGCCCGCGTTTGCAAGTGCTGCGAATTCAACATCAACCCCGCTCGTTGCAGAGTAATAATACATGTCACCTGCAGCTAACTCGTCATCTGCCGTGGTATCCTGTGTGATAGATCCGAACGCATCCGGATCCGGTGTGGCACCGTGGTACCCGAACTCTATTTCTTCGGCAACGGTTGATGTGCCCGCGGTTGAGACGTAGAACCCTAGACCCACAACCTTCCAGGTTTTGAAGATGGTATTGCCTAGAAAAACGGTTGATGCAGCAGAGGCACCGTTTCCTGTCTCTACCTGGCCGAGTATTACCTGATATCCAAGCTGCAACTCAACGGCGTCCGTTGAAAGTCCTATTTTCTCTGCTATCTCGGCTTTGATATCCATTTTCAAAGCCCCCTAAGCAGATCTGACTACAGCCCGTAATCTTGAGTTTTCTGCTATCTGTTGTCCAATCTTCACCTGCTCTTGAGCGCCTACCGAATACTCGCCTATTCTATTCCAGACATTCACAGTCATAGCCTGATCAGAGCTGAAAAAGTCTGCTCTCTGAAGAGTCGTCGCTCTCACAGTATTAGTTTTAA
This sequence comes from Halobacteriota archaeon, assembly GCA_034190245.1. Classification (GTDB taxonomy): domain Archaea; phylum Halobacteriota; class Syntropharchaeia; order DAOWMC01; family DAOWMC01; genus JAXHTJ01. Next base: position 4,691 of record JAXHTJ010000134.1, read on the forward strand.
TATTCCTGATCGTAACCGGTATCTCCATTTCTGAGTTAGTATCGAAATTTGTGGTACTGGTGGGCCTTGCGTAGAGTAGTATCTTGTCATCCTCGGCCACAAACTCGCCAGTCTGTGGAATAATCGGAAGAATCCGAATATCGGTTGTTGGAGTTGTACCACCTGGATTAGCTCTTATGCCTGGTACAACGACCACTTCATTCACTCGCGATTCACTAGCGTCCGAATATGCTAGCCTTATCTCAACATCTGTTACTTCGTTTGCCATTTATATCACCTAGAATCCGCCTGTATCCTGCATTGGGTCTGCGCCCATTCCAATCCTGCTCAAAAGAGCCATACTAATGTCCTCTGCGCCGTCAATAACCATCGCGCCGCCGAGAAGCTTTGCATGCTTATTTGCAACCTTTGCGTTCACCGCTCCACCGAGAATCATCTTAATGATCCCCGATTTGAGAGAAGCGTTACCTATGGGGGTCCTTGCTAATGTCTTTTCAGATACTATTTTCATGACTCCCATCTCGATCAAGTCGAGTGTACCACTCGCCTTAACCTTGGGTCTACTGATTATATTAGCCATACAGAGGTATATATGACAAAATGTTATAATATTAACTAGAAAAGTAAAAAATAGTTATTTGGATAAATCGCCGGAGCCCGTTTCTTGTTTCCAACTCTTGACAGGACTTGAAATGAAGTAAGATCGGTCTTCCCGTACCACACAAAACCTATGGTGATTCAATGTCTTAACGGTGTCACCCAAACCGTCTACAATATCGTTGAGATACTTCACGTCGTTTTTACCTTGCAATCGAAAAATGAATAGGATGTGAGCTAGTTCTATGAAGTCGGTGTTTAATTGCGTCGGTCTACGCGCGATAGTCCCAAAACCGACTTCTAAATGTCTGTTTTGGTCGTTGAGCTCTAATAATGACCCGCACAGCTTTCTCTGGCTTGGAGCAACCCTGTTAGCCTCGTCTATGATAAACAAGTCTATTTCGTTCATATGAGGTCGTAACCATTCAGTATAGAACCTATCGAGCTCTGGGAGATTGTCTGGAAAGTATTCTCGTTGTGGTACATATCTGTTGTATCCCGAAAATTCGTCCATAATGTCATAGATCATATGACGCGGATATCTGCTAAGAATATAAGAAGCAAGATAACTTTTTCCCGAACCAGGAAGACCAAATATGCAAAATCGCTTTCCGACAAGCTCATCAGTCATCAAGAACCTCTTGTGGTACGTCAATGACATCCGG
>JAXHTJ010000135.1:0-5888 GCA_034190245.1 Halobacteriota archaeon
AACCTACTCAATAGATCCGGAACAAGCTTTGAGATCTTCTTGTCCCTGGACTTTCGCATCTTATAGCCCCTACTTCCCATCAATGTAATAACCTTATATAAACTTATTTATCGGCATGACCGTGCATGGTATCATCCAATAAAAATGTATTGTTATTACGATAATAACATTTATTACTCCATCAACACTTATTATCTGTGAGAATAGATGAGACCTAGGATTAAATATGTGCTTGATCAGGCTTTTGAGCCGTCAAAGAAGTATTCAATAACAGGTGGCCTTGGCGCATTGGATACAATAATTGCAGCTGAAACCATTCAGGTTTTTGCAAATACAGTAATACCGATAAAGATAAATGAGATTGAGATACCAAGAAATCATACCATCCAACCATGTGCTTACAACAGGCATCCTTTAGGCAGTGTTATATCTGTTGCTGAGGAGATACCTAAGTCGGTGACAGAGGAGAGAAAAGTTGAATTCGTTATGTTTATATCATGGGAGAATGGAACGGTTGAGAAAGATGATGTGCTTGGCGTAATCGATACAATACCCATCGAAATAAAAGAGAGCGAGGATTAAATGTACCTAAAAGCGAAATTATTAGACACTGTAAGAGTACCTCCTGAACTCCTGGGAGAAGATCTTGAGTTGATAGTGGAGTACCTACTTCAAGAGAAACTGGAGGGACGAATTGACAAAAAAATTGGTGTGATTGTGGCGATAATCGGCGTGGTCGGTGTTGGCGAGGGGCGTATACTCGCTGGTGATGGTGCCGTTTACTATGACGCCACATTTGACGCTTTGGTCTATAGACCGATTATGCAGGAGATCATAGAGGGCGATATCGTTGAGATCGTGGAATTTGGTGCGTTTGTAGGGATGGGTCCCCTGGACGCTCTGTTGCATGTTAGCCAGGTGACTGACGATTATATATCTTATGATGAAAAGAATGCCAGGTTGGTCGGTAAAGAGAAGGGAAAAAGTTTATCGGAAGGGGATAGTGTTAGATCTAGGGTCGTGGCAATCAGTTTGAACGAGAGAGAACCAAAGGATAGTAAAATTGGCCTGACAATGCGTCAAACAGCTCTAGGGAAACTCGATTGGCTCGAAGAAGAGAGGAGAAAAGCAGATGGACAAAGTGTGTAGAATCTGTCACAGGATCATTGAAGGCAACGTCTGTCCTGTATGTGGTTCAACGACCACCAGCACGGATTGGTCAGGTTATGTGATAATTTTAGATCCCGGAAGATCAGAGATAGCAAAGAAGCTCAACATAGACTTGCCCGGAAAATATGCCCTGAAGGTTAGGTAAATCTGCTGCATTTAATGCCTGTATGTATCTGGTTTGAGTCCACTCTCTTTAAATCCTTTCAGAACGGCATCTCTCACTTCTTCGTAATTCTTCGAGAAGAATAGATGACTTTCGCATCTACAATCACTTGATCCGAAGTGATTTATACGGTTAAGCCTCCCCAGGCTATCTGCGATATCACACTCTCTTCTCTTGAGCGTTTCGGCAAATATAACCTCTTTTATGCTTGCTTTAGCAAGCAGATAGTCTATATGCCAGAAAGTCTTTTTACCTGCGCGCAGGTGCCTATCTATCCGACCCTCAAGTCCATTAAGAGCAGACCCGACATAGGCATAATAACCATCTGGAAAATGGATTATACCGAGCTTACCTACCACTATCTTTGCACTTTCTCTTAGCTCTACAAGAAGGACATAAACGCCTTTCATGATAAAAAAATCTTAAAAATGAGAGAATGCAAGCTTAAAAAAGCTTGCAACAAGTTGGTCAATTTTACATCAAGGGACCATATGACATCTCTTGTATATCTACACCAGCAGGAAGCTCAAACGTGCTATCGGGAATGGGACCGAACTCTATATTCTTCATCTCCATCACCGTCGTTGTAGGCGTCCCAGCGATGGTGGTTGTCGCCTCCACACGGATAGGGAAGCCATATCTCTGCCACACCCACACCTTCTGAGTTGTTTGAGCATCATTAATTGAACTCTCGTATTCTATTATGGTACATAGCTTTCCATCTATCGTCTCGGTTCCAACGATCGTTGGGCTGTAATCCTCCATAATCTCTGTGAATGACTCAGCCTGTTGTGATGTTTCCGAATCACTGAAATCTAATTTCATCGCCATGTTCTGATCAGGGAAGTAAGAGTACATCTCCTGTTTCTCCTGGTCAATTATCGTAATCGTCGTCTGACCCATCATCGTTGATTCCATCTTTTGCTTGGTTTCAGTCGACCACACCTTCGTTGTCGTCGTTTCTAAGGGCCCTCCGGAAATAACCATGTCATAAGTGGCAGAGGATGAATCCCTCGCCAGGTCCAGAAGGTCACTCAAAGTTACGTCAGAAGTAGACTCTTCCGATGCGGATGGTTCTTCTGTGGTTTCTGTTTCTGGAGCTTCTGTCTCCGAGGTTTCTGTTTCTGGTGATGTCGTATTACCCTCCTCGTCGACACAGCCTGCTGTCAGCACCATTCCTAATAGAAGTAGCCCTGTCAATAGCAGTAAACCGATCTTTCTCATCTCTTTCATTTTACACCTCCTCTTCATCTAACATTTACAATCTTCGGGATATAAAAAAATTGAGTGAAGAGTATATAAAACTATGCAAATTCGACACCCTGATAGGTCAGGGTTGATAAATTGGAATCATCGGGAAACTCAGGATAATGAAAAACTTAAAACCATCATAAACCAATAAAATTATTATGCGCTTAAGGTCCAAGCTGATTATTCTTCTTTTCCTCTTATTTGTACTTACCACCCTGACAACGGCTGGTCTTTATATGGAGACGAGATATCAGGAAACTGTGATAAGCGACCTGAGACACGTTGTGGAAGAGCAAGAGATTCTGATTGCCAAGCTCAAATACACGAATAGTGAAGAGATTAACTTCACGTGTCCTGTTGTCGAAGAAGCAATACCAGTTGAAGGAGATCTCCAGTCGAAATCCGCTAGAATTGTGGCCGTTAAAAGAGAGGACAATTCAGGATCTTTAGGAGATGTCTTTGTTGAGGTGAAGGAAGGAAAGGGCAGGGTGCTTGTGAATACAAATCCTTTTGTAGAAGCTGATACGCAACACTCTGCAAAGATCGCTGTTGGTGTCGCCGAGAATTATACTGGTAAGAGCCTTTTGGCCCAGGATGTTATAATCACCTTCGATATGAATGACACTGTTCTACTCGGGGGGCCATCTGCCGGTGCAGCAATCACTGCAGTTACAATTGCGGCAATCGAGGGAAGAGAGATCAGAGACGATGTGGTGGTCACGGGAACCATAGAGCCCTCGGGTTGGGTGGGTACGGTGGGGGGCATACTCGAAAAGGCCCAGACCGCATCTGATCAAGGAATGAGTCTCCTCCTGGTCCCCCACGGAGAGTTGCAGATAAAATACTATGAGAGAGTGATTAAAAAAGAGCGATTCGGATTTTTTACGATAGAGCGCGTACGTTATGAACCGAGAATAGTTGACCTGAATGAGTATTTAGAGGACCAGGATATGGAGGTGAAAGAGGTATTCACAATAGAGGATGTCGTTGGATATATGCTAAAGTGAGTTCGTTCATCCACCTCCGGCCGGCGGCAGAAGGGAGACCTCGTCCTCAGATCCCAGCTTTATTGAGCCTCTAATGTGCCTGATATCCCTTCCATTTAAAACGATTGACGAATGCCGTAACTGGTCTTTAAATTCCTTCCCGTAGAGCTTTGAGCACTTCTTGACAAGCTCCTTTATACTCTCTGCCTCGATCTCAAACTCGCTCTCTTTCGTGATCGATCTCAGCGTCGAAAAGACTTTGACTTTGACCATTAAACCTTTATATTTAGCTCATCAAGTGTATCCTTCTTTGGAATTCCTTCGTCAGTCCACCCTCTGAGTTTATAATATCTTGGAAGCATCTCATCCAGTGGACCTTTGACCCGCTCTGCCAAAGCATCATCTTTCGAGGTGATACCTTCTCTAATGTTGAATCTTCTCTCCATATTGAAGGTCCTCTCACCTACCTTCAGAAAATCTGAAAATGTGTACTTTTCTCCTGTTGCCATTGAAAGATACTTCTCGTAAGGTGTAGCCTGCATGGGCAGACGAATATTCATAATCAGAGAGATAAGCGGCCCTACGCGGAGCATTACAGAAGACATCATTTTACTTATTAGTCCTGTGGGGTTCATATTATACGCAACATTGGGGAAAAGGACATACAATGAGAAGAAGCAGATATCCAGGCAGTTAATCGAATCCATTAAATTCTGAAACATTATCGTCAATTCAGGTTTTGATTTTGTGCTGAGAGGATCAACGACAAGAGGACCAAGAGCTTCCAGAGCAACAACGTATCCGCCCAGATGACATCCACCCCTGTTTGTTGTTGCATAAGAGAGGCCCTGCCCTACACAACCTGATGGATTGTATGCGGCAAGCTCAAGCCCCTTAGAATGTATTGCATATTCCTTACCACCATATTTTTCTGATAACCACTTTACACCGTTAGCAAGTTCATCACCGAGTCCACGGCGATGTGCGATATCTATCAACATGTCCGAGATATTGTCGGTCCGGCCAAACTCTAATTCTGTATCAAGCAAACCATTTTCCTTAAGTTCCATTGCAAAGCCAATCGTGCCACCGCAGGACATCGTGTCCATTCCCATTCTATCACAAATGTCATTCCATTCGATAATCTTTTCCATGTCATTGTTACCAATATTGGATCCGAACAAGGTGAGTGTCTCATACTCAGGCCCCTTTACCTCTTTGCCATTCAATTTTACTACTCTACCACATTTGATTGAGCAGCCTGAGCAACCCATATTTTTTACTAGATATTTTTCTGTAAGTTCTTCACCACTGATACTCTCAGCATCTTTAAAAGTTCCAAACTTGTAATTCTTGGTGGGCAAAACATTGCTGGCGTTCATTGGGTTGACCATACTTGCAGTTCCATACTGTGAAAGCGACATAACGCCCAGACCCTCTCCCAGGCTTTTAAACTGCTTTTTTGCTAACTTTTTGAACTCTTCTTCATCAGCGATCTGGATTTTTTTGTCACCGGATGCTAAGATTGCTTTTAAATTCTTTGACCCCATGACGGCACCGACACCACACCTTCCAGCAATTCCTGATCTTCTTGGCGGAATTCTGGGAGACACGATCGATGATAATAAAACGAGATTTTCTCCAGCAGGACCTATTGTTACCAGGCCTTTCTTACTCTCTCCAACAAGTTTTTCTAACACCTCTTCGGTATCTAGCCCCCAAAAATCAGATGCGTCCTTTATCTCAACATTCTCGTTTTCAATATCGATGTAAACAGGATTATCTGCCTTGCCACGAACAATTATCCCATCATAACCAGCCTTCTTCAGATGATTCCCAAAATCACCACCAGAGGAAGAACTGGCAATCCCCCCAGTCGATGGGGATTTGGTCGTTACATTGAACCTGCTTGAAGATGGTGCGTTTGTGCCTGTAACCGGTCCGGTCGTTATGATAAGGACGTTATCGGGAGATAAAGGATCTACGCCCTTCTCTGTGTTATCATATAATAGTCGAGCCCCAAGCCCTTTTCCTCCGACATAAAGTCTTCTTGTCTCGTCATCTATCTCATAATTCCCTACCTCACCTGCGCTGAGGTTAATATCAAGAAATCTACCCATATATCCGCCGAGCATCTTTACACCCACCATCCTTATTTTAATCTCAGTAAATAAATAATTTTACATACTAATAAGCAGGTACTGTCCTTAAATAGACCGCATAATTAATATAGTCTAACATCCATTTCTCTATTGTGATAAAAATGGCTAGACCGAGGAGCAAGATAGATATAACGTGCCAGAATTCAAAATGCAAGT
>JAXHTJ010000136.1:0-5866 GCA_034190245.1 Halobacteriota archaeon
CGATCACTGTTTAACCTTCTTCATATGATATCTCTTTTTGGTTATAAGAATACTTTAACAGATGTCCACCTTCGGTAGCGACCTTCTCTTAAAACGGACAAGCTCCTGCGACACATCCACCAGAGTACTCCGAGTCCACAACCCCACCCACGTAAAGGACTTGATCCTTCTTGGTGCCGTACCTGTAGACAGTGATTCCCTTGCAACCAAGTTTGTGGGCAAGGAGAAAGACCTTTCGCACATCCTCTTTCGTAGCATCTGAAGGTAGATTAACTGTCTTTGCAACCGCATTGTCCACGTATCTTTGAACGGTGGCCTGCATTCTTACATGCCACTCAGCTTCGATCTCCATCGCTGTGACAAATAGACTTCGTACATCGGATGGGACCTCCCCTATATCCTGAATTGATCCCTTCTTTGCTATCTTCATCATGAGATCTCTGCTGTAGAATCCCCTCTTCTTTGCCACCTCCCCAAAATATGGATTTATCTCCAGCAGGCGGGCACCTTCCATCACATTACGGACGAAGGCAACAGCAAATATTGGCTCTATTCCGGACGTGCAACCGGCGATTATGCTGATCGATCCGGTAGGGGCGATTGTGCAGACAGTGGCATTACGCATCGATATATACTGCTCGGCGGGAAGACTACCCTCGAAGTTCTGAAAATTGCCACGGATCTCTCCGAGCTCGCTTGATCTATCTTTTGCCCGTTCATAGATGAACTTCATGACCTTCTCTGCAACTCCTAGAGCATCTTCTGAATCGTATGGTATTCCAAGCTGGATGAGCATATCAGCAAGCCCCATCACGCCCAGGCCTATCTTTCTGTTTGCCTTTGTTACCTCTTCTACCTCTTTCAGAGGAAATCTGTTGACGTCAATCACATCATCTAGGAAATCAACACCCTTTTCAACGACTTCACCGAGCCTATCCCAATCAATACCCTCATCAGAGACCCTCTTTGCTAGATTTATCGAGCCGAGGTTGCACGATTCATAGGGAAGCAGAGGTTGTTCACCACAGGGGTTCGTCGACTCTATCTTCCCGATACTCGGTGTTGGGTTATCTCTATTTATCACATCGAGGAAGACGATGCCGGGATCGCCGATCTTCCACGCCATCTCAACTATATGGCTGAAGATATCGTCTGCTCGTAAGTGTTTCACAACCCTCCTTGTGTGTGGATTAATTAGGTCGTAATCACCATCTTCCTCAAGTGCTAGTATGAACTTGTCATCGACTGCAACAGATATGTTGAAGTTTCTGAAGTCCTCCGGGTTATTCTTTGAACCTACGAATTCCATTACATCCGGATGATCCACACGCAAAATTCCCATATTCGCCCCCCTTCGCCTCCCGCCCTGCTTGACAACATCGGTGGCGGTGTCAAAGATACGCATGAATGATATGGGACCACTTGCTACGCCTTTTGTCGAGTTAACAATATCCCCCCTGGGTCTGAGACGTGAGAATGAGAAGCCCGTACCGCCTCCTGACTGATGGATTATCGCCATCTTCTCGACCGCACCAAAAATACCTTCGATTGAGTCATCGACAGGCAGGACGAAACATGCAGAAAGCTGCCCTATTGGCGTACCGGCGTTCATCAGAGTGGGTGAATTTGGCAGGAACTCGGAATTGATCATCATGCTGTAGAAATCATCTTCTATGCGCTTAACATCGGCTGAGGAATCATACTTTTTCTCAGCAGAAGCCACAGTCTTTGCCACCCGACGGAACATCTGGGCCGGTTTCTCGATCACCTCACCCTGCTCATTCTTCATAAGATACCTTCTCTTGAGAACTTTCTCTAAGTTACTAGGTATATCGGCATCAAACTCAAGCTCCGCTTCAAAACTTTTCTTTCGATTTTTTGAGGGGGGCATGTTATCATGTCAAAATCTTTTTATTTGTCCAGCGTTTATATTGAAGGTACACCTGATAAACATGTCGAGGGAGTCAAATGAAACTTTTAAGTACAGGATCTGTTAAAAATCTCTGGGTGGAGAATCTCCCGGATAAAAAATCACTTGGTGATGGGTTATTTGAGTTCACTAACGATTACTCTGTCTTTGATTGGGGAAAGATGCCACAGACCATCCCAGATAAAGGCGAGGCACTGAAGAGAGAGACTGCTCACTGGTTCAAGCGTTTAGAAGAGGAAGGGATACCAACCCACTTCATTGAGGATGTGGATAAGACCAGGATAAAGGTGAAACTCTTCAGAAAACTGGGATATGACGAGATATCCCCAAATACCAAAAATTACATGGTTCCGATAGAGATCATCTTCAGAAACAAGGTTACACCGGTCAGCTCATTACACAGGCGGTTGAGAGAGGGAAGAGCAGATCCAGAGATCTATGGCCTCCCCAAGGATCTCACCATAAAAGAGGATGAGACAATCGTCCTGTCAGAGCCGTCGGTTGAGTTCTCGACAAAAATTGAGGAGACTGATAGATACATCGAGGAGGATGAGGTGATCCGTTTAGTCGCCATTTCAAGAGAAGAGATCGGTCTGATCAAAGAGACAGCTCTTGCTGTAAACAAGATCATAACCGAAGAGGTTGAAAGAAGGGATCTCGATCATATAGATGGCAAGATAGAGGTTGCATTAGGGCAGGATAGGGAGATTTATGTGTGCGATACCGTTGGTACATCCGACGAAAACCGGTTCTTGTACAAAGGGCTTGATCTTTCCAAACAGATGATCAGGGATTTCTACAGAATGAATGGCTGGTACGATGAGTTGAAGAAGGCCAGAAATGAGGGATTAAAGTTGCCAGAGCCGCAGATGATGGACCCCGATTATCATGGATTGGTCAATGAGACTTATAAAGCCCTGTGCGTATCGATAACGGGCGAGTTGTGGGATGAAGCGGAGTCAATCTCTCTTGATGAGATAGTAAAAAGATACGGGGAGTGGATAAAAACGCATACGGAATAGTGAATCTCAAAAGCAATCTCACACAGATGCTTAAGAGATCAAAGGTGAATCAGAACTACCTTTAACCCCTCAATTTCCACTGGAATCTCTAAAAGTATTTTCAGATACTGCCAAGGCGCTGCGTTCTGAATAAATGACTATCAAGCTATCCCGTTTGCTATAAATATACCTGCCTTTATCATTTGATATTCTCTATATCGCTACTTGACTGTGATCGCCTCGGTGGGGCAGGCATCAACACAAGTTCCACAGTCGTCACACTTCGATTCGTCGACTTTGGCTAAATCATTTTCCATTGAGATGGCCTCGTTCGGGCATTCGTCCACACATACTTCACATCCAACACATTCGTCTTCATCAACTACTGCTGGCATTTGCTTTACCTCCATAGTACAAGTATCTATTTCATCTTGGGAAGAGTCAACTATATATCTTTCGTTACTTAAATTTTTCAAGAGGTTGTCAAAGAGCGTATTGTAGCTTCAGCACTCCCAAAACTTTTTATACTTATGATGCATCTTTTATATACATGCCAAAAAGTAGGGCATATGAGGTTGAAAAACACTTACAAATCGAAGAGTTGAAGAGTTTGATAAGGAAAGGTGAAAGAGAAGCAAGGATGCTGAAGAGGCTCTACTTTATAAAATTTCTATATGAGGGGGACGGTGTTGAGGAAGCATCTATAAAAGCCGGTGTCACAAAATCGATCGGATACGAATGGTTGCGAAGGTGGAATAGAGAGGGATACACAGGACTTATACCAAAATTCGGTGGAGGAAGGCCATCAAAAATGACAGATGTTCAAAGAGAAGAACTGAAGGCCATACTGAGGAGAAGGAGAAACTTGAGCCTCCATGAAGTGAAGGTGTTGGTAGAAGATAGGTTCGGTATCAACTATTCAGAGAAACAGATCGGAAGGATACTAAGATCGGAAGGAATAAAAATGGAAGGAGTAAAACCATAGCAAACCATTATCTACAGTCATAATATGCTAAGAATTGAGTGGCTAAATCTCACCCAGCAAATAAGTTTAATTTGTTATGTCAAAAATTCCAGTTATGCACATATAGTTTTAGTATTTGTTCAAAGACAGGTATATTTGGTCCTGAAAATGGCGGAAACTACACATGAGGGAGAAACTGAAAATATTGTCTTACCGATAGAAGACACCGACGTAGATAAAACCTTAGAGATAGAATTTTTCAACGCAATCCAAAGAGGTAAGTTCGAAAAAACAGCTTTATCGAAGAGGGTTTTATTCCTGCCCCATTGCCTCAGAAGGATGTCAGTATGCAAAGGCACATATGACATAGAAGGTTTTAATTGTGTTTACTGCAGTAAGTGTTGCCCAATTTACCGTTTGAGAACCTTTGCTGAAGTTTTGGGTTATAGGGTCTTGATAGCCCCAGGTGTAAGCATCATAGAGAAGTTTATTGAGCAAATGCACCCTAATGGTGTCGTTGCTGTTGCATGTTATGATGAGTTGGTCTCGTGTCTGTCCATGATACGTCGTGTAAGGCCACAAATTGCAACTCAGGTGGTCTCTCTATCCAGAACCGGTTGCTCAAATACCGAAGTTTGCATTGAAAAAGTTAAGGAGATCTTAAAGATTCCACCGATATAAGATTTCTGCATTCTTTTAAATTTTGTAGTTTGGGGTAATGTTAATATAGACGTAGGTAAGATGAGGTTCTGGTCATTGCGTTAGGTGAAATGTTTAAATAGTTTAATTTTGAGGATGGATGATATAACATGAAACATAATACCCACATCTATTTAGCATCTAAAGCCATAGAGTTCACCTATAAAAGCGTAGACAATATGCGTTACAGCAATAAAAGATTCATCGCTACTTCCAGAAAAAGAAGAGAACGCTATGAAGCCACACACCGTCAACGATTTCTTAAGTATTACCAGGGCTTCACTGAAGAAGCCACCTGGGCCCCGGATGATGTACTCAGCGATAATAAACCATATCATATATTCAAACTCTTCACGGACGAAGAATTTCCAGGTCATATACTGCAAAATAAAAAAGAAGTAGTAAAAGATGGTGTGACTTATTATAAGTACTCCGGAGGTCTTCCATTTCGTGTAGATCATATAGCCCAATCTATTATTGGTATGAGCAAACTCCGTGAATACAACGATCAATTTTCTATGGGGCAGATTATGTATCAGTACCTACTCTTAAGCCATTATGTGGCGGATGCTCACGTTCCGATGCACTGTGATTTGAGGGATGACTCTCCAGGTTTAGATATCATCGACCCCAATTGGAAGAACAAGACCGACAAACCCAGAGGTAGATATCTGGAAAAAACAGCACATTCAGAGCTTGAAGAAATATGGGATCAAGCCGTTATGCCTGTTGCCATCAGGGAGGAGATTATTGATCCTATCAAGAAAGTAAAATTTGAAGAAACAGAGTATTCCGATTCGATCACCTTTGATTTGGATGATTGTAGAAAGAGAGGTGATATCGAGGTGATTGCTATCTCGGATGGTGACTTGATGGACTTCATGATCGACGTCTGTATCAAGAGCAAAATCAGATGCCAGAAGCTCTTTTCCATTGAAACTCCTGAAACGCGAAACGACGCGATACTTGATGAAATTACCAGGGAGATATTTGCCGAATGCATCGGAGACCTGATGTCCATATGGGCATACATCTGGGCACAACATCAGAAATGAGATGTTGAAAGTATTGTCCGCCCTCTTCTTCATTCTAAACTGCAACCCGATGCAAGTCACCTGGGCATAACTGCCGGATCTATCTTACGCCCCGCTTTATAACCTAACTTTCCGTGTTTTATAGGCTACACACTTTACTAAGTTTACCTTCAAACCCCAACACCCTAATAATCTCCTTTTGTTCCTTTGTGAGAACGGTAATTTTATCGACCTTCTC
>JAXHTJ010000137.1:0-5791 GCA_034190245.1 Halobacteriota archaeon
CTCCTGCACCCAAAATAAATTTCCAAGAATCCGGATGTTAGCACCCTCAAATTATAAAAGGCATCCTCAGCTATCTCTGTCGTATCTTCCCCCGCCTTCAGGTTCTTTCTCAGCCCCCTCAGAAGCACCGTCGTCTCCTCCGAGAGTCTGATCATCTCTTTAGGCCCACCGGATCCTGACCCTGACTCTGAAGATCCGTTATTCTTCATATACTCAAGCCTCTTCCATATGGCATCGAGGAAGTAGGAGAACTTCTCCGGCTCCCATATCTTCTCTCCGATCTTCCACTTTATCGGGCTCATCATGATGCTGTTCGCAACAATCCTGGAGTTGCTTATCTCCCTTTTCAGACCCTTTAGCCAATCATGGCTTACGGGGGTAATTTCTCCATGAAGAGGTCTTTTCTTTCCATCAACCACAACCTCTTTGATAGTATTGAGCATCTCATCATTTGCATCTGGATACTGCGGGTGCTCAAAATGTGGCCCATAAAGGTATAAGCACCCATTCCCAAGGCTCTTTTTTACGACTGCAGCCTTTCCAAATAGAGTCTTACCCGCGATTCCTTTCTCCACCAGAAAGATCGTCTCATCTGCAAATCCCTTGTAATGGGCAAGCTCCTCGACATCCTCATAGGCCATCATTGGCGGCCCGCCATAAAGTGGAGCCACGATCGTTCTTCCATCGATCTGTACTTTTAACGGGCCACGCACCGGATGATATATGAGATCACATCCGTAAGAGACAGAGTACTTTTCTGCCATCTGCTTCGGCTCAGGAAGTGATTTTGCAAGGTTGTTTATCCTTGCTTCCACAACGTTGAACCATGATAGCATCTCCTTTGATGATCTGAGGGGAAGATAAGCACCCGCACAGGTTCCTATGTAAAATCCACCATCCTTTATAAAATCAGAGATTTTACTCAGTTTTTCCGGTCCTAAAGCCCCTGCAATTGTGTATGTGTCCCCTCCTCCGATTGCCAGGATATCCAGATTTAAAAGGGAATCTTCTATATTCTCCTCGGTGAGAAATGAGAGGTCATAAAGTCCGAATCTCTCAAATGTATCCACAAACCATATCCATGAATGAGAAGCTCCATTTCCCACGTATATACCTATCTTTGGACATATCATCGATTATCACATTCTATCTAATCAGCAGAGGGGAGTGTAGACCCACCATACAGCATAACAAGAACAGTGGCATCAGCCCCGTGCTTGTTAAGTGCATCCGAAAGTGCATCTTGAAGGCTCTTCTTCGGTATCAGAAAAGCGTTCTTTACGATTTCGTCATCCATATCTGATACCAGGTAAACATCTGCCTTTTCCATCACAAGGGCAATAGCTGCTGCATTGTGACCACCAAGCTCAAAGTCATTTTTAACCCTTTCAATAAGATCTTTGGATGTGTCAGCCTCATTTACCCATCGTTCAAAGACGACGTCTCCATAGCCTTCCTGACACCTTGCAACAAGTATTATCGACCCACCTTCTTTAACAGCGTGTTTACCATTCGCCAGAGCCTTCTGGGCCTGATATAGGTTGATGTCTTTTGGATCGCCTCCTGCACATGTAATCACAATATCGGCTCGTTTTACAGGTATTTTGTACATCTCGTCTACAAGTTTCGTTCCGACCCTATGAGCATCTATAGGATGGCCAGCAACAACACCAACAAACTCTTTTTTAATGTTCAAGATCACGTTTAGAATAAAATCTATGCCAACGATCATACCAAGTTCATCCATCTCTCTTCTTACCGGACTATCAATGTTCCCGGCGTATGCATCTTGCAAAATCATCATTTTATGATTACTCTGTATGAACTGCCTAGAGGACACACCAGGCAATATCGCCTTTGCACCACCACTGTATCCTGCATAGTAATGATACTCGATATTTCCCGTACAAACGATTACATCGGCGTCTGCAACTTCTTTAAATATCTCGATAGGATCGCCCTTTTCAGTCTTACCGACAGTTACACAGTTGTTGACATCGTGATCTATACATCGTACTCGATTGTAAACATCATCTCCAACCAACTTCTTCTGTTCTTCTACTGTGTGTCCCCTGTGGATACCAAGAGCAAAGATTACAATTATGTCTTCATCAGACACTCCACCACTATTAAGTTCGTCAAGCAATGGTGGAAGAAGTTTCGAGGATGGTGAAGGCCGAGTTATATCACTTGCTATTATCACAACCTTATCACCAGATTCAACCATCTCGCATAGTCTTTTGCTACCAATTGGATCTCTAAGGGCTTTCAGAATTGCGGCTTTTTTATCCCCTAATTTAGGCAACTCTCTTGGTTTGACAACCCCCATTAGATTCTTCTCAGGAATATTAACATTTAGACAGCTTTTTCCGTATCTTAATTCCATAACATTGTTGCTTATAACTAAATGTCATAGTTATAATAGGTTTTCTGTATCCAGATCTTTGATACCATTTCGAACTTCGTCAGCAGATTTTTTAAGGAACTTCTTCTCATCGTCTGTAAGATCAAGCTCGATTACGCGCTCCACACCATCTCTTCCAAGTATTACTGGAACTCCAACAAACATGTCCTTTAGACCGTATTCGCCATTTAGATACGCACACACTGGCAAGACTCGCTTCTTGTTTTTGGTTATAGCATCAATCATCTGCGCCACTGCTGCGCTTGGTGCGTAGTACGCGCTACCTGTCTTCAGCAACGACACAATCTCCCCACCACCTTTTCTTGTTCTCTCGATGATGGCGTCTATCTTATCTTTGGGTAGGAAATGAGATAACGGTATACCGGATATTGTCGTAAAGCGTGGCAATGGAACCATTGAGTCGCCATGCCCTCCCATCAAAATGGCATTTATATCTTCTACTGAGACACCGAGTTCCATCGATATGAATGCTCGATATCTTGCAGTGTCAAGGATACCAGCCATACCAAATACCTTGTTGGTATCAAACCCGCTCAACTTCCATGCGGCATAGGTCATAATATCAAGCGGATTTGCCACGACAAGTATCATAGAATCGGGGGCGTACTTTACGATCTTGGCTGTAACATCTTTGTTGATATTTATGTTTGTCTTCAGTAGATCCATCCTTGACATGCCTGGCTTTCTTGGAATGCCAGCGGTGTTAACAATTATATCTGAGCTTTTCATATCTGCATAATCATTGCTACCAATAATCTTTACATCACTTCCCAAAACAGGAGCAGATTCGGCCATATCCAGACCTTTTCCTTGGGGCATTCCTTCTACGATATCAAGTAGAACAACCTCATCCACAGTCTCGCATTCTATCAACCGATACGCTGTCGAAGCGCCAACCATTCCAGATCCAATGATGCTTACTTTCATTTTATTACGTCCTTGGAGTGAATCTTTTACGCTGCTAAATATAAATATTTTGGAATGGGTCTTGTGCGATAGAATCAAGTAGGAATGAGTGAAAGGGGTGAAAGGAGCGATATATAAGGGTGGGTGTGTAGTTTGATTGAAGTTAAAAATCTTGAATTTACCTATCCAGACGCAAAAGAAAGTGCAGTTAAAGGTGTTACCTTCTCAGTCAATGAGGGTGAGATATTTGGTTTCTTAGGCCCCAACGGTGCAGGAAAAACCACAACCCAAAACATATTGAATGGTATGCTCAAACAGTACAGGGGATCAGTTTTCGTGATGGGAAAGAGTCTAAAGGATTGGGATTCTCTTTACTACGAACGAATCGGGGTCTCCTTCGAACTGCCTGCCCTTTACTCAAAACTTACCGGACTGGAGAATCTGGCCTTCTTCGGATCATTCTACAGCAAAAAGACAGAAGATCCCGAAAGGCTTTTGGAGATGGTGGATTTGGAAAAAGACGGTGATTTGCGAGTCTCCAATTACTCGAAAGGGATGAAGGTAAGACTCAACTTTGTAAGAGCCCTGTTAAATGATCCGGAACTGATCTTTCTTGATGAGCCAACAGCAGGTCTTGATCCCCTAAATGCAAGAAAGATAAAGGCTATTATAAAAAAGAAAAAGTCAGAAAAAAAGACGATATTTCTTACCACCCATGACATGTCTGTTGCAGATGAGTTATGCGATAGGGTGGCATTTATCGTAGACGGAAGAATAAACTTAGTAGAGAATCCTAAAAATTTGAAGATAATGAGGGGTAAAAACAGGGTGAAAGTAGAGTATCTAAAAAATGGACGGGCAGAAGAAAAAGAGTTTTCCCTGGAAGGCGTTGGGGATAATGACGATTTCATAAATCTTCTTCGAACCGAAGATATACAGACGATTCATACTCTTGAACCAACGCTTGAGGACATCTTCATCGAAGAGACAGGAAGGGGCCTTCAATGAGTAAACTTCCATCTACCGTTAAGTGGGATATGTGGTTGCAGTATAAATACGGCTTTTATTATGTGTATGCGATTGTTACATTTTTATATATTATCTTACTACGACAGCTGCCTGAAGGGCTACTGGGCATCGCTACGACGTTTGTTATATTCACGGATCCTGGCTTTTTAGGGTTTCTCTTTATCGGTGCTATCATATTCTTTGAAAAAAGTGAGCAGACACTCAACGCTTTAACTGTTACTCCTTTGAAGGTCAATGAATATATATTTTCAAAGACTTTATCTCTAACGATTTTAGCCCTTATAACCAGTTTGATTATAGTCATATTCTCCTACGGTATCGATTTTAATTATTTAGCTTTAATTTTGGGAGTCATATTGACCTCATTTTTTTTCACCTTAATCGGTTTTATCGCCGTTGCAAAATTTAATACTTTGAACGAGTACTTTTTGACTTCGGTCTTTTACATGATTATACTAACTCTTCCCCTGATTGATTTATTTCAATTACTCGAAAGCCCTCTCTTCTTATATCTGATCCCGACACAGGCTTCTCTTGTGCTGTTGCAATCGGCATTTGAGGAGGTTGCTTCTTGGGAGGTCATTTATGCAGTCCTATATCTGATAGTGTGGGTAATATTTATCTACAGATGGGCACATAGATCATTTTATAGATATATTATCATGAAACAAAAAGCAAGAGCATTAGGAGAGATGATCTAATGGCAACAAATTTGACAAACCTTTACCTGAACGATTTTAGAAACATCAGGCGAGACCCCATTCTTATTTATGGGTTAATGGGTCCTCTCATAGCTATGCTTGTTACTAGATTATTTGTGCCTCAGGTAGAGCAGATACCATCCGTATATTATCCCTACATTGCGATACTTACCATTTTGATATCCCCTATTGTATTTGGTTTTATCGCAGGTTTTATTTTACTGGACGAAAAGGATGATAATGTGCTTATGGCTTTGAAGGTTTTGCCAATAACTACTGTAGCCTTTGTCACCTATCGAATGATATTTTCAGTCACATTCAGCTTCGTCTATACCATAATTGCCATATTAATCCTGTCTAATCTGGTTATAGTTCCAATATCTTCTATCATTCCCATCGCCATTTTAATTGCAATCGAGGCACCAATTATCGCACTCATACTCTTTACATTTTCTAAAAATAAGGTGGAAGGTGTGGCTTTACTCAAGGGTCTTAATTTCGTATTCATACTTATCCCTGTTGTGGCCCTCTTCATACCATCAAGATTGCAGTATCTTGCGGGAGTTATTCCGATGTTCTGGCCTGCTAAAGCGTTTGTTGAGGTTGTAAGTGGGAATGCAGACATCTGGGGCTATGTACTTTTGGGGGTTGTGGTTCACTTGATCTATCTTGGAGGGCTTTTAAGGGGATTTGAAAATAAAGGGTTTTAGGTGTATTTTTTGGTACTGTC
>JAXHTJ010000014.1:0-29205 GCA_034190245.1 Halobacteriota archaeon
TCCCCATTGATATTAATTTCGTCCGGTATCTCTCTGCCAACGATGGAAAATGACTTTTTCAGTTTTTCTATGAGTTCATTTCTATCTTCTTCTGAGATCATATGCCACCTGATATACTATATGATTCAGACCCTTAAATTTACCCTAGAACTCATTTCAAAAACCCTCAATATCCTCTTGATTGATACCAGATTTACCACAGCCATGAAACATACCTCCAAGCGTTGAATCTCTCAACCGAATCCCTCGTCTTGTAGGCCTCGTAATCAAATCTTGCGGGTCTCCCCTTCCCCATCTTTCATGACCGTTATATCTTATACATTCCCCACTTTTTTGCAACTACTGTTTTGCTACCCGCAGAAACGGAATCCGTGGATATAAAATCGACTCTATGAACACCTCCAACACTACCTGAAATATCATACCTAAACGCCTTCTTCCTGCCACCTTTTCATTCTTATCCAGGCAGCGTGCTATGATCCATATTTCCCTGGCATATCTTCCCATTTACATCCGGTCGTTAGAACGAAAAATATGCCATTGAGTGTGGTTCTACCATCTGGTCTTGGTTTGAAAGTATGGCGTGGTGGGACTTGAAGTTGAGTATTGTTCATTTAGAGGATAGTGTGCCACCTTGAAGGGAGGATGGCTGCCCCACATATACCGCACCATCAAAAGCGATGTATATTCTTGAGGTGAGAGCGAACTTCACAAACAGAAATGATGTGTATGTGGGTGATCAGATCAAGCTGAATCGTTCTTTTTAATCGCCTTCGATATTATCAATTCCAACTTGGGTAATGCCTAATAAAGAGGGATGAAAATAAGGCAAAAATATTTTGTATATGGTATATTTTATTCTATATGAATCAAAGTAGCGGACGAGCAATGGAGGATACAAAATGACATCTGAAGATAATATTCTGCATCTATTGTTCAGTTTACTTTTTCTATTGTTTCTCTTTGAGCGGGGCTATTTTCAAGCAAAGGCGATGAGAGTATCCGGAGAAGCAAGTAAATTCAGAGAAAGTAAACAAAAGATGGCTGTAATGATTTTCTTCTTCCTTGTTGCACAATTGTGGGTTCTCGGTAGTTTTGTATACATTGTGAGACCGGCACTTTTGAATTGGACTAATCTTCCTATCCCCTCATGGATAAGATGGGCAGGGGCGATAATAACGGTATCCGGAATGGCTCTCGAATTTTCTACTCAGTTGTATTTAGGGAGAAACTATTCAACAACACTACATATCAGCGAAGGGCAATCACTTGTGACTACAGGTCCATATCGTCATATTCGGCATCCAATGTACACTGCGCTTATTGCTGTGGGGATTGGGTTGGGATTATTGTCGGCGAGTTGGTATTTTCTGTTACCATTTCTGGTGACGGCCATTGTGATTGTACTCAGAGTAAGGCGTGAAGAAGAAGCTATGATTGAAAGATTTGGTGATGAATACATTGAATATACTCGAAGAACAGGGAGGTTTTTCCCGTGTTTGAGGCGTAGTGACGCAGACGCATAATCTCTTTCATTCTACTCAACATTGATTCTATACCCAAATCTCGGATGTGTGTGTATGAAGGAAATGTTCATCCGATGAGTGATGGTACTGGAAATAATAAATCAGAATAGCCCTCTAGATCATCTTTCAACGGTATCTCAAAGTCAACAATAATTTACTTCCACGCTTATGTATCTTAATGCGTATTGTAATAATTGCGATACAATATGTTATAATATATCCCTTTGAACGAATTATCGCCATTTTTCTTGAATTTTCGGATAATGTTAAATAGGTTGTTAAGCATTAATGTAGAAAATGGGTATAATAAAAAGTTCTACCAACAAATAAAAAAAGGAAATTTGATGTTTGATAAAATTCAAAAAGTTGATCCCAGAAACATTTGGAAGCATGAAGCTCATGATTTTACCCCTTGGCTAGCTGAGAATATTTACGAACTGGGTGAATCGATTGGAATTGAATTAGAAGTTACAGAACAAGAAGCCGATGTAGGGGGTTCTTCGTTAGATATTTTAGCAAAAGATTTGGGGAGTAATGCCAATGTCATTATAGAAAATCAACTTGCCATAACAGACCACGATCATCTTGGAAAAATACTAACTTATGCAAGTGGATATGATGCTGATATTATTATTTGGCTATCAACAGAAATGAGAGAAGAACATAGGCAAGCTTTAGATTGGCTCAACCAGAGAACTGATTCTAATACAGACTTTTTTGGTGTTGTGGTAGAGGTAATAAGAATTGTGGACTCACGTCCCGCATTACTGTTCAAAGTGATTGCTTCTCCAAATGAATGGCAAAATTCAAAAAAACAATCTAATAATATATCATCTGAAAAACCAGAGAGATATAGAAAATATTTTCAGGACTTATTGGATACTTTAAGGGAAACTTATCATTTTACTAGTGCTAAGAAAGGACAACCTCAAAATTGGTATACATTCTCATCAGGGAACAAAATGTTTGTATATGGACATAGTTTTGCACAAGGAAGTCGTGTGCGAACAGAAATTTATATTGATGGCGGAAATTTTGATAAAAACAAGGCGTTTTTTGATAAATTACTCGCAGAAAAAGATTCAATAGAATCTAAATTAGGACAAAAGGGAGAGTGGGAACGCTTATACAATAAACGAGCTTGTCGTATTGCTATATATCGCTCAGGTTCAATAGATGATAGCTCTGAAGAATTACAAAAATATCAAGAATGGGGAATCATAACTTTATTAGATCTAAAAAAGTTTTTGGAAGCAAAAAATAGAGTAGAACAATGCGCTGAACCTGACCGCTATTCCGCTGGAACTCTATAGCGGCAGGTGAGCTTGGTCGTTATAGGGTGACAAATGACACGAAGCCGACAAAATAACAGAAGGAACAAACTTACGGCCTCCAAGGCAAGAAAATGACCATCACAAAAGAACAACAAATCGAACAAAACTTGATCAACAAGCTGGTCGATCTCAAATACACCTACCGCGAAGATATTCGTGACCGTGATACACTGGAGAGGAATTTCCGCGAAAAATTCGAGGCACTCAACAGAGTTAAGCTGACGGATTCTGAATTTGCACGGCTGCGGGATCAGATTGTCAGTTCTGATGTGTTTGCCTCCGCCAAAATTCTGCGTGAGTGCAATAGCTTCGAGCGTGAAGATGGCACACCGCTTTACTATACCTTGGTCAATATCAAGGACTGGTGCAAAAATACCTTTGAGGTAGTCAACCAGCTGCGCATCAACACGCAGAACAGTTATCACCGCTATGATGTTATTCTGCTGATCAATGGTGTACCAATTGTACAGATTGAACTCAAATCACTGGATGTCAGTCCTCGCCGTGCCATGAAACAGATCGTTGACTATAAAAATGACCCCGGCAACGGCTATGCAAATACGCTGCTCTGCTTTATGCAACTTTTCGTTGTGAGCAACCAGACCAATACCTGGTATTTTGCCAATAACCATAGCCATCACTTTAGTTTTGATGCTGACGAACGCTTCCTGCCTGTTTATCAATTTGCGGGAGAAGATAATCAAAAAATCGTCCACCTGGACGAGTTCACAGAGCAATTTCTCGCCAAATGCGTCTTGGGTGAAATGGTCAGCCGTTACATGGTTCTGGTCGCCAGCGAACAAAAATTGATGGTTATGCGCCCCTATCAAATCTATGCGGTGCAGGCCATTGTGGAATGTATCCACCAGAACCGGGGCAATGGCTATATCTGGCACACCACCGGAAGCGGCAAGACGCTGACATCCTTCAAGGCCTCGACCTTGCTCAAGGATAACCCGGATATTGAAAAATGCCTGTTTGTGGTGGACCGCAAAGACCTCGACCGGCAAACACGGGAAGAGTTCAACAGATTTCAGGAAGGCTGTGTCGAAGAAAACACCAACACCGAAGCACTGGTTCAGCGGCTGCTTTCTAATGACTATGCCGACAAAGTTATTGTTACCACCATCCAAAAGCTTGGCCTTGCCCTCAACGGCAACCACAAGCCCAGGAATAAAAGCAAAAATAGACAAAACTACAAGGAACGCCTGCAACCCCTAAGCAACAAGCGTATCGTGTTTATCTTTGACGAATGCCACCGTTCCCAATTCGGCGAGAATCATAAGGCTATCAAGGAATTCTTCCCCAATGCCCAGCTATTCGGCTTTACCGGCACGCCAATATTTGAGACCAACGCCAGCTATCAGCAGATAGAGGGGCAGGAAGCATCATTCAAAACCACCAAGGATATCTTCCAGAAACAGCTGCACGCCTACACCATCACCCACGCCATTGAAGACCGCAATGTGCTGCGTTTCCATATCGACTATTTCAAGGGTGAGGGCAATGCAAAACCAAAAGCCGGCGACACGCTGTCCCAGCAGGCGGTTGTGGAAGCCATTCTTGAAAAACACCATTCCGCCACCGCGGGGCAAAAGTTCAATGCCATTCTTGCCACTGCCTCAATCAACCATGCCATTGAGTATCATCGTCTGTTCAAGGAGATTCAGGCCGGGCGACAAGCAGAAGACAACAGCTTTTTGCCTCTGAACATAGCCTGTGTCTTTTCGCCCCCTGCCGAAGGCAACAAGGATGTGCAGCAGTTACAGGAGGATTTACCTCAAGAAAAGGCCGACAATGAACAAGAGCCGAATAAAAAGAAAGAAGCACTCAAAGCCATCATAGCCGATTATAATGCAAGCTATAATACCAACCACGACTTGAGTAACTTCGATCTCTACTATCAGGATGTGCAAAAACGCATCAAGGATCAGCAATACCCAAACAGCGACCTGCCACACAGTCAAAAGATAGATATCATCATTGTGGTGGATATGTTGCTCACCGGTTTTGATTCCAAATACTTAAACACCCTGTATGTGGATAAGAACCTGAAATATCACGGCTTGATTCAGGCGTTTTCACGCACCAACCGCGTGCTCAACGACACCAAGCCCTATGGGAATATACTCGACTTCCGCAGGCAGGAGAGCGCGGTTGATGAAGCTATAGCCCTGTTCTCCGGCGAAGATATGAAGCGTTCCAAAGAAATATGGCTGGTGGATGTCGCACCCAAAGTCATCGACAAACTGAAAAAGGCAGTCAACACCCTGAATACCTTCATGCAATCCCAGGGCTTGGACTGCGCACCGGAACAGGTCGCCAACCTCAAAGGCGATGAAGCACGCGCCCAGTTTGTTAATTCATTCAAGGAAGTTCAACGCTTAAAGACCCAGCTTGATCAATATACAGACCTGACTCCCGAAGACATCACTAAAATCGAACAGGTCATACCCGAAGATCAACTACGTGCCTTTCGAGGGGTATATCTCGATACCGCCCAGAGGCTCAAAGCCCAGCAGGGCAAGGGCGGAGATGATTCCGGCCCCGTACAGCAGCTTGATTTTGAATTTGTGCTCTTTGCCTCCGCCGTGATTGATTACGACTACATCATGGGGCTGATTGCCCGTTACAGTGGGAGCTCACCTCAAAAACAGAAGATGAGCCGAGAGCAACTCATCGGCCTTCTCTCCTCCACCGCCAATTTTATGGAGGAACGCGATGAGATGATTGCCTATATCGACACCCTGAAGGCAGGCGAAGGCCTGAGCGAGAAGGCCATACGCGAGGGTTATGAAGCCTTTAAGACTGAAAAATTCGCCGGACAACTGGCGCAAACCGCCCAAAAGCATGGGCTGGAAACACAAGTCCTGCAAGCCTTTGTAGACAGCATTATGGATCGCATGATTTTTGATGGCGAACAACTAAGCGACCTGCTCGCTTTGCAGGATCTGGGCTGGAAAGAGCGGACAAAAAAAGAACTGGCGTTGATGGATGACCTGATGCCGCTGCTTAAAAAACTCGCCCAGGGGCGTGATATTTCGGGGTTGGGGGCGTATGAGCAATAAAAGCAAAACAGGCAAAGCGGAAAACGCTAGCGCACAAGGATGCGTTCCCAAACTGCGCTTTCCTGAGTTTCGGGATGCGGGAGCGTGGGAGGAGAAGAAGTTGGGGGAATTTGTAGAAATATTGAGTGGCGAAAGCCCTTCAAAGTTTGAATTTGTAAAGTCCGGAATACCATATTACAAAGTTGAACAATTAAATGATTCAGATAAATATTTAATAACTTCTACGTACAACATTAAAAAGACGAACAAAATAGCAAAAAAAGGAAGTCTGATATTTCCTAAAAGAGGGGCAAGCATTCTTTTGAACAAAATAAGAATTTTATCAAATGATTCTTATATGGATACAAATTTAATGTCATTACTTCCAAATAATAATATTGATAATGAATTTTTATATTATTTTATTTTGCATGTAGACTTATCCAAAATAGCTGACACTACCTCAATACCTCAAATTAATAATAAGCATATAAACCCTTATAAAATTTATATTCCAGCTCCCCCGGAACAACAAAAAATCGCCGACTG
Source organism: Halobacteriota archaeon (assembly GCA_034190245.1). Classification (GTDB taxonomy): domain Archaea; phylum Halobacteriota; class Syntropharchaeia; order DAOWMC01; family DAOWMC01; genus JAXHTJ01. Next base: position 6,457 of record JAXHTJ010000014.1, read on the forward strand.
CCTTTCTTCCCTCGACGAAATTATCGCCGCCCAGGCGCAAAAGCTCGACACCCTGAGGGCCCATAAAAAAGGGCTGATGCAGCAGCTTTTTCCGGCGGAAGGCGAAACCTTCCCCAAACTGCGCTTTCCCGAGTTTCGGGACGCGGGGGAGTGGAAAATCCGAGAATTAGGCGATTTTATAACTGAAAGAAATCAGTCTCCCAAAGAAAAACTTCCTCTTTTTAGCTTAACTATAGAGGACGGCGTCACACCAAAAACCGAACGTTATGAGCGTTCTTTTTTAGTAAATAACGAGGATGATGCCTATAAATTGGTGCTACCTGATGATTTTGCATATAACCCAATGAATCTGAGATTTGGGGCAATTGGAAGGCATTCTGGAGTTGAAAAGGTTGCACTCTCAAAGTACTACAATATTTTTTACTGCGATAAAACCGTAAATTCCAGATTTTGTGAGATCTATTTCAAAAGCTGCGGCATGATTACTCATTATGACAATGTAGCTACGGGCTCTTTAATCGAGAAAAGACGTGTGCATTTTAGTAAATTTTTAAAATTCAATATCCGTTTTCCACTTTTGCCAGAACAAGATAAGATCGCTGACTGCCTTTCTTCTCTCGACGAGCTCATCGACACACAAGGCAAAAAAGTTGATGCGCTTAAGGTACATAAAAAAGGGCTGATGCAGCAGCTTTTTCCATCTATTGACGAGGTGGATGGATGAGCAATCAAATTACAACCTATATCAATATAGATGATCTGGCCGCAGACCTTCGTCAGACACTGGAAAATAAAAAATATGTCCTGCTCTACGCTTATAATGGTATAGGCAAAACACGGCTTTCGATGGCCTTCAATGATATTGGGAAAAATGGAGATGACCGCGATACCTTGTACTTCAATGCCTTTACCGAAGACCTGTTCGTATGGGATAACGATTTGGATAATGACACCCAAAGGGTGTTACGCATGAACAGGGATTCTAGTTTTTTCTCCGGTCTTGAAGAACTGGAGATGGAGAATCGTATTCGCCCATTTTTACAGCGTTATGCCGATTTTGATTTCAGTATTGATTACCAAGAGTGGACGATTAACTTCACTCGTGAAGTATCTGTTGGAGATACAAGCGAAACGGTTGAACATATCAAGATTTCCCGCGGTGAGGAAAATGTTTTTATATGGTGCTTTTTCCTTGCCATTGCCCGGTTGGCAATCGACGAGCAAGAAGCGTATCAATGGGTCAAGTTTCTCTATATCGATGATCCCATATCATCGCTGGATGACAATAACGCCATTGCCGTTGCCAGCCATTTGGCTCAACTGTTAAAAAAACCTGAAAACAAAATCAAAACTGTGATTTCTTCTCATCATACGCTGTTTTTTAATGTCATGTGCAATGAACTCAAAAACGCGCAAAAATACTTTATAAACAGAGACAAAAGTGCCGGAGAATATGAATTGTGTGATACAAGTTCAACCCCACGTTTTTATCATATTGCCATGCTCAAAGAACTTCACGAGGCCGCAGAAACAGGAAAGCTTTATACTTATCACTTTAACATACTGCGTAATCTTCTTGAAAAGACTGCGACCTTCCATGGTTTTAATGGATTCTCTGACTGCATCAAACAAGATGCAGATGATGAAGACGGCACTACCCATACCCGAATTATTAACATATTGAGTCACGGTAATTATTCGCTGTTCGAACCTGTGGAAATGCTGGAAGAAAACAAAGAATATTTTCGAAAAATTTTAAAGGACTTTATGGGAAATTATCGTTTCAATCCGGAACTCTTTCCTGAACCAACAGCACAAGAGAGGCAATCATGACGAAACAAGAGCAGGAAGAACTGGGTAAAACCCTCTGGAGCATCGCCGACCAATTACGCGGTGCCATGAACGCAGACGATTTCCGCGATTATATGCTCTCTTTTCTCTTTCTGCGGTATCTGTCGGATAACTACGAAGCCGCCGCCAAAAAGGAACTGGGGCGGGACTATCCCCAAGTCGAGGCCGACGATAAGCGTTCGCCTTTGTCCATCTGGTATGCTAAAAACGTGAAGGATATAGAAGCCTTCGAGAAGCAGATGCGACGCAAGGTGCATTATGTTGTCAAGCCGGAATTTATGTGGACAACTATCGCCGATCTGGCACGTACACAGGATGGAGAATTACTTCACACCTTGCAAAAAGGCTTCAAATACATCGAAAACGAATCCTTTGCCAGTACCTTTGGGGGCTTGTTCTCGGAGATCAATCTGGATTCGGAAAAACTCGGCAAGAATTACACCGCTCGCAATGACAAGCTGTGCACCATCATCACCAAAATCGCCGAAGGTATCGCAGAGTTTTCCACCAGCAGCGATGTTCTGGGCGATGCCTATGAGTATCTGATTGGACAGTTTGCCGCTGGATCGGGTAAAAAAGCGGGGGAATTTTACACGCCCCAGCAGATATCCACCATTCTTTCCAAGATTGTCACCCTCGACAGTCAGGATCCCACCACGGGCAAGAAGAAAAAACTGAATAAGGTGCTGGATTTCGCCTGTGGCTCTGGCTCTTTGCTGCTGAATGTCCGAAATCAGATGGAGCAGCCTGGCATTGGCAAGATTTACGGTCAGGAAAAAAATATCACCACCTATAACTTAGCGCGGATGAATATGCTGCTGCACGGGGTGAAGGATTCAGAGTTCGAGATTCATCATGGCGATTCACTGCTCAACGACTGGGATATTCTGAGTGAAGAAAATCCCGCAAAAAAACAGAATTTTGACGCTGTTGTTGCCAATCCTCCTTTCAGCTACCGCTGGGAGCCGAATGCTGCGTTGGGTGAGGATTTCCGCTTTAAAAATTATGGGCTGGCTCCAAAATCTGCCGCTGATTTTGCTTTTTTACTGCATGGCTTTCACTTCCTCGCCAAAGAAGGCACCATGGCGATCATCTTGCCCCACGGCGTGCTGTTCCGTGGCGGTGCCGAGGCAAAAATCAGACGCAAACTGTTAGAAGATGGCAATATCGACACGGTGATTGGCCTGCCAGCTAATTTGTTTTTCTCGACGGGTATCCCTGTCTGTATTCTGGTCTTAAAAAAATGTAAAAAGCCTGACGATGTGCTGTTTATCAACGCCCGTGAGCATTTTGAGAAGGGCAAACGCCAAAATCAGCTATTGCCGGAACACATCGAAAAAATTGTCGATACCTACCAATACCGCAAAGAGGAAAAACGCTATTCTCGTGGCGTTTCGATGCAAGAGATCGAAAAGAACGATTACAACCTGAATATAGAGCGCTATATCAGCACCGCCAAGCCGGAGGAAATGATTAAACTTGCTGAAGTCAATACGAAACTGATTGATTTAGAGAAAAAGATAACAATGACTAAGAATAAACATAATGAATATCTCAAAGAGCTTGGATTACCTTCATTGCCTTAGTTTTTTACACTCTTGGAAACAAAACAGGCATCCATGACTCTAGAACAAGGCGCTGCACGGCAATTCCGCTTCGCTGTGTGCCTAGCCAAGTTTACAAACGCTTGCATGTGAAAGTCCTGTCATGGTAAAGCCATAAAGCCATGTAGCAAATACCCAATACCCGAAGCAATTTTGGTATTGAAGCGATATGTATGCAAGTTAGCAGTCCGTAGCATAAAGCGAATACTGCTGCATCGTAAGGAAATTTAGTATGAAGGTCGAACCCAAAGCGAAGGGGTGAAGACAAAAAAAGCACCAAGAACCTGGAAGTGCCGTGATGTCATTTTTCGGCGTAGGGGTAATGGAATGTTAACAAAGTGGTTATAGGAACTGAGAAGAAGATACATCGTTTCCAAAAGAATTAAGTTTTTTAACATTGGTTCTGTATCCAAATCTCGGATGTGTGTGTATGAAGGAAATGTTCATCAGATGAGTGACGGTACTGGAAATAATAAATCTGAATGGCATTTGACGCCTGTTGAATCTGCCAGGGTTCTATCCGGGTGGGTTTTCCTATTTTCTCAAGAAAAAGATCACGCGTCTGTTGAAATAAATATCCTGGTCTCTAATGGGCAAAATCCAGAAAATCCCGTACCCACTTCACGATATAGGGACGATTTTTGGGACCCAATAACTGCCTGCGTTGTAAAAAATCAGAATAGCCCTCTAGATCATCTTTCAACCGTAAACCGTATCTCAAAGTCAGACATATTTTGCATCCACCCATATCTATTATGGTAATTGAAATAGGTATATGAAATTATATCCTTCTGAACGAACTGTAACCATTCTTCTTGAATTTTCGGGTAATGTTAAATTGGTTGCAATAATAGCGATAATTTTGACTTTTGTTGTGACTTATATCTTTTTCAGATTCTCAGATAGGATACATGATGTTTTAGGGGTTACCGGGTCTTTGGTATTGACACATGTTATGGGACTACTTCTAGCAGCAATCGCGGTAAATTTTGCCTCTACCGGCGCATGGAACATCTATAAGTCATTTCTTATTCTTAATCAAAGTTTACCGTAAATTCAATAAAAATTAGAATTTCTAACAAAATACAAATATAAAACTTAAATTTCTCGAAAAATTTATATAGTAGTTATAATACACTTATTGATAATATTAAAAAACATAGAAAAATGAGGTAATAAAAATGGCAGGACAATTGGGTGGAACACCTATATTGATTCTAAGAGCGGGAAGTGAAAGAACAAAAGGAAGAGAGGCGCAAGATAGAAACATCTTGGCTGCAAAGACAGTGGCATCAGCCGTACGTACTACGCTTGGCCCAAAGGGGATGGACAAGATGCTTGTGGATTCACTTGGTGACGTTGTGATAACAAACGACGGTGCAACCATATTAAAAGAGATGGATATAGAACATCCAGCTGCAAAGATGATGGTTGAGGTTGCAAAGACGCAGGATGATGAGGTAGGAGATGGGACAACAACTGCTGTTGTTCTTGCAGGAGAGCTTTTGAAGAAATCTGAAGAATTGCTAGAACAGGATGTGCATCCGACGTTGATAGCTTCAGGATATGCAATGGCATCTGAAAAGGCGTGCGAGATCCTTAATGATATTTCAACTGGGGTTAAAGTAGAGGATGAGGAGTTACTCAAGAAATTGGCGCGAACGGCCATAACAGGAAAAGGTGCTGAAGTCGGCGGAGAGAAATTTATGGATCTTGCAGTTAATGCAGTTCTAGCAATAGTTGAAGAGGATGGGAAAGTCAATATAGACAACATAAATGTAGAGAAAAAGACTGGTGCAAGTGCAGATGAGTCTCAACTTATTGAGGGAATGGCCATTGATAAAGAACGTGTGCATCCAAATATGCCAAAGAAGATTGAAGACGCAAAGATAGCCCTCATAAATGCTGCACTTGAGATAGAAAAGACTGAGATTGACGCAAAGATAGAGATAACATCTCCAGATCAGCTTAAATTATTCCTTGATGAGGAAGAGAAGATGTTAAAGGAGATGGCAAAAAAGATTTCTTCATCTGGTGCAAACGTGGTCTTCTGTCAGAAAGGCATCGATGATCTGGTACAACATTACCTTGCAAAGGAAGAGATAATCGCTGCAAGAAGGGTAAAGAAGAGCGATATGGACAAACTTGCAAGAGCCACGGGTGGGAGAATTGTTACAAATGTCGACGAAATTGAGAAAAAAGATCTCGGAAAAGCAGGGATTGTAGAAGAGCGTAAGATCGGCGATGACCAGATGATTTTTGTGGAAAAGTGCAAGAACCCCAAAGCCGTATCTATACTCCTAAGAGGCGGGACAGAGCATGTCGTCGATGAGCTTGAGCGTGGGCTCCATGATGCGCTACGGGTCGTAGGAGTTGCAATTGAAGATAAGAAAGTGCTCGCCGGTGGAGGATCCCCCGAGATTGAACTTGCACTCAGACTGAGAGATTATGCTTCAACTATAGGTGGCAGGGAACAACTTGCAATAGAAGCCTTTTCCGAGGCCTTAGAAGCGATACCAAGAACACTTGCCGAAAACGCCGGACTCGATCCAATAGACATGCTTGTAGCACTTAGATCATCTCATGAAGGAGGCTCAAAGAGTTCTGGACTTGATGTTTACCAGGGAAAAGTTGTTGACATGTCAGAAGCAGGAGTGTTAGAGCCGTTAAGAGTAAAAACGCAATCTATAAGCTCTGCAACAGAAGTAGCAAACATGATCCTCAGGATAGATGATGTGATTGCTTCAAGCAAGATGAAAGGTCCTTCAATGCCACCAGGCGGTATGGGTGGATATGGTGGGGAAGGGATGGAATTTGACTGAAACGGAACCAGAAATGGTTGGTGCTTTTGTATAATTCGAAAATTAGACAAATCCCCAAGATCACCACAAAAATCAGGGAATTTTTGAGTTGTGGGGTAAAATTTATAAGAGGTTGTGTGGTATATGTTAAAGAGGTGAATAATCATTGGAGACTCTTAGAATTGGTATGTTCTCGTGGGAGAGTGAACACTCGGTTAAAGTTGGTGGAATCTCTCCGCATGTAACCAGGTTAGCGGAGATGCTGGCAAAAGATCACGAAGTCCATATATTCACAAGAATCGGTAAAATGAGCGACTATGATGAGATTAATGGGGTCCATTATCAGCGATGCAGGAATGATAACTCCGGTGGAATCGTCTATCAGATGGACCGAATGTGTGAAGCAATGTCCGATAGATTCTATGCTGTTGAGAAGCTTTTCGGTAGATTCGATGTTCTGCATGGCCATGATTGGCATCCTGTTACCGCTTTAAACGAGCTTAAGTCGAGAATAGGTCTGCCGTATGTATTCACATTTCACAGCACCGAGTGGGGTAGAAATGGGAACCATCATTCCTGGTCGGATGAATCTCGGGAGATATCACACAGGGAATGGTCCGGGGGGTACGAATCGTCTCAGATAATAGTGACATCAGATATTTTAAAAAATGAGGTTGAGCAGTTATACCAGATTCCAGGCCATAAGCTAAATATCATACCAAATGGAATTGTTGCAGGGTCAATGAGGAGGAATGTAGATGCTGGCAAAGTAAAAGAGACATGGGGAATTCATCCCTTTGCTCCCATGGTGCTCTTCGTTGGAAGAATGGCACATCAAAAGGGTCCGGATCTGCTCGTTGAAGCAGTTCCGCATATTCTAAACCAGCGATGGGATACAAGATTTGTATTTGTCGGGGAAGGCGATCTAAGATCAAGATGTGAATATCGGACAACGGATCTTGGTATTGGTCATGCGTGCAGTTTTTTGGGTTATGTAGATGATGAGAATTTGAGGAGCCTGCTCAACTCCTGCGATATATTCTGTATGCCGAGCAGAAATGAGCCTTTCGGCATAGCTGCACTCGAAGCATGGGATGCTGGTAAACCTGTGATCGGAACGAAGGCCGTGCCTTTGATCGATGACTTCGTTAACGGAATAAAAGCATACTTATATCCAGAGTCCATTGCCTGGTGCATAAATAATGTGATTGATAGACCAGATATCTTAAGACAGATGGGAGAGCATGGCAGAAGAAGAGTAGAAGGCATCTACCGCTGGGAGAAGATCGCTGATATGACGGTGGATGTTTATAAGAAAGTATAGTGTTAAATATCTTTATATATATGGACATAACAGACGTAATAATAGACAAATAGAGTTATCTTATATTGGAGGGGGTATCAATGAGAATTGGATTCTTTGTATGGGAATACCCACCACGGATAGTGGGTGGGCTTGGGACTTACGCACAGAATATCACGCCCGAATTCATTGCAATGGGGCATGATATCTCACTTTTCACTTTAAATCCGGGGGATCTATTAACAAGAGAAGTTTTAAAAGGAGTTGAAGTACACAGACCGGAACTTATTGATGCATGTAGGGTTTTTCCACTGTTTGTGAGGGAGGATCTGCGTAAATGGGGAACACAGCTCCAGTTCTTCTGTGATGTATTCACATACAACATATTGAGTGCTGCCAAGTTTATAAATCAGTTGATAAAAAAAGATAAGTATGATTTTGATATTATATGTGTGCATGATTGGTTGAGCAGTATAGCAGGGGTTGGTATCAAGCAAGAGTTGAAGGGCGATATGCCTTTCGTCTTCCATGTCCATTCAACCGAGTGGGGTAGAGCTTTGGACACGGGTTCGGCAACAATAACCCATCTCGAAGATACTGCCGCACAAGTCTCAGACCGAGTTATAACCGTTAGCTATCCAATGCAGGAGGATCTTGTGCGCCATGGATGGGATGCTCATAAGATAAGTGTATGCTGGAATGGCGTTAATCCTGATACATACAATATAAAAAATATCGAAGAGAAACGGATTACCGAGTTGAGAGAACATTATGGAATAACTGATAAAGAGAAGATGATCCTGTTTGTGGGAAGGTTGACTGCGGTTAAGGGCGCAACACAGTTAGTTCAGGGAATGCCAGAGGTTTTGAGAGAAAATCCGGATGCAAAGTTGGTTATACTCGGCTCCGGAGAGCTTGATAATACGATTGCAGACCTCATAAAACGGCTTGGAATAGAGAAGAACGTAAAGACCTGTTTTGAGTTTGTATGCGAAGAAGATAGAATCGCACATATAGCTGCTTGTGATCTTGCGGTGTATCCGTCTTTATACGAGCCTTTTGGAATCGTCTCCTTGGAGGCCATGGCAATGGAAAAACCGATAGTTATTGGAGCAAAAGGGGTAAGTGGTTTCAGAGACCAGGTGATACCCTCAGGGCCAAGGAAGACCGGTGTTCATGTTGATGGAGGTAGCCCCACTGATATAGCATGGGGAATAAATAGCATATTAGAGGATCCAGAAGAAGCAGTAAGGATGGGAAAGAGAGGACGGATGAGAGTTGAGGAATACTTTACCTGGGAGAAGGCAGCAAAGTATACATTAGATGTGTATAAAGGGGTCATAAAGAGTATGAAGAAATGACCGAGATTAGAAGACACTATTTTCTGGATGAGTACTGTATAATCGCTGTTGAGCGAAGTAGAAGACCGACTGATTTTAAGCTTAAGAAGGAAGATAAGAGTATCTCATTCTGCCCTTTCTGCCCTGGAAATGAAGAGAGCACACCTCCTGCAGTCTCTGTATATAAGGATGCTCAGATCCTGAAAGATGAGGCTGATGACATAATCAGGGGGTGGAATGTGAGGTGCTTCCCGAACCTATACCCGGCTTTAACACCAGATAGCCCAGAGATAAAAGAAGACGACGGGAGAAGAGTTCGAGGTTTTGGTTTCCACGAGATCATCGTCGAGACACCGGATCATGACAGGCACCCTGCAGATTTCACAGATGAAGAGATTAAGCTTCTTTTGAAAGCTTACGCGGATAGGGTTCAGTACTACTCATCAAAGGAAGGTGTAAAGTATACATCTCTCTTTAGAAACCATGGTAAGGAAGCAGGAGCGTCCCTATCACATCCGCACACACAAATTATAACCACTCCAATACTACCACCAAAAATCGCAAACGAACTCAGTGAAATTAAAAAGATTGGGATCTGTCCATACTGCGACATAGCCGAAAAGGAAGTAAAATCAGAGAGATTGATAGAGGAGAATAGAGATTGGATATGTTTTTCGCCTTTCTTTTCGAAGTCGCCTTTTGAGATGTGGATTCTACCAAAGGGACATGTCAGTAAAATAACTGAGCCGGATGAGGAGAGACTTGGTACTTTTGCAGTGATTCTGAGAGATGCCTTACGAAAGCTTAAGGATCTCCTTGATGATCCCCCCTATAACTACATCTTCTTCCAGGTAAATGATCCTGATTATCACATGAATATAAGAATTCAGCCAAAGATCTCCATCGAGGCGGGTTTTGAGAAGGGTACGGATATCAATATAAACACAGTGTCACCGGAAGATGCAGCCAGGTATCTGAGGGAGATTCAGGTTTAATAAAGCCTGCTCTCAAAATCTGTTAATATAGAATACAAGGATACAAAAGCCTCAATAGGGGTTCTATAAGGGCTGAAATAGCTATGTACCTCGCCAGGACCCCCACCTGCCGTAAAGATGTAATAAAGATGATCGCTCGTCTGCAGATATCGCCATATTCGCAGGAGCTCTTTGTTCTCACTGCCCCTAATATATTTACCAAAATTCTTAATCAGATTAAAACAGACCCTCTGCATATCATTACCTAGCCAACAGCTTGTATCTCTCTCCAGATCGGCCCATGAGATTGTATCGAATACTCCAACATCAAGCTCTCCAACCGAATCAAATTTTTTTATTATCTCGGAAGGAGTGGAAAATCTAAGATTTTTATACTTAAAAACTTCTCTTGGTAAAAAACTAAGGAAGTTATGTATCCCAGTGTCACTCCAGTGATGCTCCCCAAAGGTCTCATAGTCCATGAACAGGTTGATACACTGCCCGGGAGTAGTAGCTGCAAGCCAGGCTGCATATTTATCTGCCGTTAATGGATACTCTTCCCACCACTTCGATGAGAAACGAAAGCCTACGTCATCTGTTAGGTGGTAATTCCGCAGAAGAATCTTTATTCTTTGATCTCTCGGTCTATAGACAAAATTTGGTGATCTCCAGCCGAGTATTTTTTCTACACCCTCTGTGAACATCCCTTTGTATCCAAGCTTCTCTATGATACCTGCAAGCTCGTTATTATAGAGTAGCTCGGTATTCTCGAAAAATTTGGGTTTGTATCCAAATACATCATTGATCGCTTGATCATGCAACTTGACCTGTTCTATGAACTCATCTTTCTCCTCGTAAAGCGAGGACAATGAATGGTAATAAGTCTGACATAAGAACTCAACGCATCCTGTCTCTCTAAGTTGGCAAAAAAGGTCAAGTAATCCAGGATCATACCTCTCACACTGCTCTATGAAGATACCAGAGACGCTAAAGGCAACCTTGAACCTCTTTTTATCCTTTTTGTGTCTTTCTATCTCGTTTAAGATGATCTCAGTGGTCGGATAATAGCATTTTTCTGAGATCTTTTTGAATATTGATCTATTTGACTCGTCATCGAAGTATAGATCGAATAGATCCTCTACCTTGACAGTCCTGGGAATTCTTTTATGGACTAACTTTTTATCTATCCTGAAAGGTTGGTGTAATTCGAAGCATAGAGACACATCTAGCATGGTGACCCAACATTTATTTATACCAATATATGTTAAATCATTTTATGCGTTTCGATCTGGAGATTGACCCAATTGAAGATAGAGATCCATCGATAACAAAGCACCTCATCTTGAAGCGCAGGCAAGCTTCTTGGTCCCAATCGGTCTTCTCAGTCCCATTATTTGATAAGATAGTACCAAATAGAGATTATCCCTATGAAGGGCTTAGTTTGGTGGTTAGAGGCGAAAATTACCATATATTGGATGCAATTGCGATCGGTCTGAAAGAGGGGGGAAGAGATATATTACTAAAACCCTCAAAGGTGATTGCATATCCGTGGAAGATGGTTTATCTTTATGAAGGGAGAGTGCCTGTAAAAGTAGAATACTACCTTTTAGATACCGATTCTGCTGGAATTGCGGCTCATATCCTCATAGAGACTTATGCAAAAAATGCATCAGTCGTACTTGAACCAATTATAGACATCAGGCACATGTATGAAGATTCAGAGCCGCTCGCACATTGGTGTAAAGTGACCGATAGAGGAATGATGATTGGCAGGGATGATATCACACTCCTTATTGAGACACCAAAAAGCTCATTTGTTAAGAGAGGGCAGCGTCAATTAAGCTGGTGGTATAAACTCGGTTCTGGATACAGAGAATATGTTGATGGAGATGTGGTATTCAAGGGGGAAAACAAGAACTTGGTTTCAATGGGAGAGTTGATCATCCCCGAATCCAAACTCACCAGTATTGGACTTGCCTGTGGAACGTCCAGAGAGGAGCTTGACATGCTCATAAAAAAGGCAGTTAATGGATACAGAAAGAATGAAAGAAAGGAGGAAAAAAGGGCAAGAAGAGTGGTAGAGGCACTCAATTTAGATGGTGATGCTGCCTTTAGAGCCATTACACTTACAAAATTTGGTATGAATACTGAAGGCCACTCATTTCATGAAGCAGGAGATTTTTGGTTCAGATCTGTATGGTTCAGGGATGAATTTGAAGGGTTACTCAACAATATAAATACATTCTTCCTGATGGGATTTGAGAGAGGGATCAAAGATATTCTTCTATCTGCATTTGAATACCAAGATGAGTTTGGCAGGATACCAAACAGGATCTCCAAACCCGTTGACTACAACAGTGCTGATGCAACTTTACTCGCATTTGTTCTCGGCGGGGAGTATATAAAACGGACAGGTGATCTGGATCTTGCCAGAAGTTTATTGAGAAAAGCCAATCGTGCGCTCTCCTCATTTGAAAGGGGGGATTTGGAGATGATAAATGGCCCACCGGTCCTTCATGAAAATGGGTTGATCTCCGTCGTATCATGGCATTCATGGACAGATGCCAAGAGAGCCGTTGAAGAAGATGGGAAGACTATTCTCCTACCTATCAGAATTCCAGAGGATTGGAAGGAGGCGGGGGAGGAGCAAAATAAGCCAAAGTATCTTCTACCGGAGATAAATGCTCAGTGGATTCTGATGCTCAGATCATTGGTATCAATGGCCAACCTTCTCGGTGAAGGCTCTGGTAGGTACTATGACATACTGTCCAAGGCTTCTAAAAACTTTAGGCAGACCTTCCTGAATGATGGATTTTTATATAACGTAGTGCATACAGACGGCAGATGCGATCCAACGCTCGGCTCACCTGCTCTGGTGGCAATTGATCTACTTGAGAATCTCTTCAGTGAAGAAGATATGAAAAAGTTCGTCAGAACTATAAAAGAAGGGTTGCTGATGAGAAGGGGGGACCAGCCATTCGGAGTGCTCATTAAAGGCTCAGAGAAGAGAGTGTATTTTGGTGATAATGAATATCACGAAGGTGTGGTGTGGCCAAGAGATACACCTTACTTGATCCGTGTTTTGCTGAAATGCGGTGAAGAAGAGATTGTTGAGGACATTCTCAAGAGCAATCTAGATCATCAGATGAATGAAGGTTTTGTCTTTTACAACAGCGAGCTGTTCAGCCCGGACAATGGACACATGACTCCCGTAAAGAATCCTATTCAATGGTGGTCGCAATGGGTAGACCCCTTTTTTGAATTGAAGAAGGGCGGCATCTTCCAATATTAGGTCCCCTAATGTAATCGATCCGATCGTCCATACAGTTACGCCTTCTATGCCACCTTCCAAGTAAGACGGAGAAGATTTATATGCCATAAGTTAAGTGTAATATTTGGGAGGTTTAATATCATGATCGGTGATATTGGAGAGACCGCAGGAGAGATATGGGATCTTCTGAATGAACAAGGTGAAGTCAGTTTAAGTGGACTGAAGTCAAAAATAGACAGAAAAAATCTCGTTGAGATGAGTCTTGGCTGGCTTGCAAGAGAGGATAAGATAACTTTATACAAGTACAAGAATGGAACCAGAATATCTCTGAAGTAGAACGAACGGCTTCTTGACGAATTATTACCTAAAGCCGTTTTTTTTATTTCATCTCCATATGGCTATAAATTGTTAATCTAGAAGTGACCAAATTGATTTTTTGGAGATGAAAAGTGACCTGAGGTCATCTGTTATCGCTCAATATTGTATCATATATCTTTATGCTTCCATCTATTGTACTCAAGCATTGCACCTAATGCCCTTACTGCGGTTTCAAGATCAGAAAAGACGGGGATGCTCAGGTTTTCGAGGTGTCGAGAAGTTTCTTCTATGCTCGATAGGTTTGTACCGTAGATCCAGATCACAGTCGGCTTTGTAAATTCCAACTTCTTGAACATCGAAGAGAACATCTTCCCTGGAATCATTGCACTCCCATAAAGTGTAACCAGGATACAATCGACGTTTTGGTCGGATAAAACGGCTTCAACCATGTCCTTATATAGCATCATCAAGTTCGAGGCAACCGGGACTGCTGGGCCAAGATCTATTGGATTCTTTCCCAGTGTATGGTAGATTTTACTAAGTGTTTCACTCGTCTCTTCAGATAGCTTTGCAGGGACCAATCCACAGTCCGAAGCGGTGTCAATTGCTATTATTCCGGCTCCACCAGTCATGGTAATGATTGCCATCCTATTACCGCTTGGTAATGGATGATAGGAGAAGGCTTTGGCCAAGTCAAAGAGTTCGTTGAACGTTTTAACTCTTATGATTCCTGCCTGCTTAAAAGCACCATCGTAGATCCTGTCTTCCCCTGCCAAAGAGCCTGTATGTGATTCCAATGCTTTAGCGCTCTCCTTTGTCCTACCAGATTTAAAAATCAATAGCGGTTTTTTCTTGGATACCTCTCTTGATATTCTCAAAAAACGACTGCCATCTCTTATGATTTCGGAGTGCATTGCAATGACTTTAGTATCTTCATCATCGACAAGGTATTCGAGTAAATCGGCCTCATCAACGTCGCATTTGTTGCCAAAATCACATATTTTACTTATGCCGTATCCGAGATCTTCAAGAGGTAAAGCTTGAGCACCAACCAGGCCTGTCTGACCGCTTATGGCAACAGATCCCTTTCTGATGTTTCCATATCCGATATCGTATGGATTGGTAACGAGACCGGTTTTTGTATTGACGGTGCCTATTGTATTGGGTCCAATAATCCGAAGTCCATTCTTCCTTGCAGCATCAAGCATCTCTTTTTGTAGTTTTTTACCCTCGTCTCCGATTTCTCCAAATCCATCAGCAACTACAACTGCTGCCCTGATATCCTTTTCTGTGCACTCCTTTATGATCTCGGGAACAACGCTTGCCGAGGTCATTACAACTGCCAGGTCAACATCCCCTGAAACGTCAACGACGCTTGGGTAAACCTTCATTCCTGAGATCTTCTTATAGGAGGGATTGACAGGAAAAATTTCGCCCGAATAACCGAAGGTTTTTAGATTTCTTATGACGGCCTTTCCACCAAACCATGCAGTTCCAAATGATCCTATCACGGCTATGCTCTTGGGATCAAAGAATAAATTAAGATCATCTTTTATCTCTTTGTTCATCATTCTTCCTTTTTTCTAGAGGGGAATTTAAACCTTGTTATTATATACTGTATTAAGCGTATTAAGCCCCTACATGAATCGATTTCAGCTCCATAGTAAGAGATTGGATATCCAATATTTTGATAGAAGACCCACCATCAATTCATCGTCTTGGGTATGACCATATCCACTTTTCCCAAAATAGGGTGTAGTATTCAATCTATGAAATTTCGCGGGCCCGCCTTCTTCTCTCAAAACTGAGTGAGTAATATAGCCCTCCAAATACTTCCACAACCCCAAATAAATTAACCGGCCAGGTTTGCTTCATGGACTTTTTACCATAACATTGTGGCTGTGTGGAAATTTTTCGAGATGGGTCAATTGTGACATCCTCCACTATCACACCTTCTTCATCGCCAAGTTGAGCCTTGACAGCTCCATCCGAATCGGCTATAGTTGATAGGCCGGGAAAGCTCGAATTCTGACTTAAAGATGGCAGACCTAAAAGCGGGGTTTGCCATTTGCCGCATTTGTTGGCTAAAATCACCGGGACTCCGAGCATAGAAGCGTAATGATAAGCCAATTTTTTTAACACCTCGTTGAAGTTTTCGGCTTGTTTTTTGGGGAATAAAAAGCTCTGTTCTGGTGTTGGAGCAGAGTGGGGCATAAGAAGTAGGTCCACTGATGTCTGATGCATGATTTTAGGGATGAAAGAAAATTGATTTTCATAGCAGACCCCCACTCCAACTTTGCCTATTTCAGTATCAATCACATGCGGGTTCAAATCACCCTTTGTGAAGAAAGCTTCGAATATTGCTGGTTTTTGTTTTCTCACCCGGCCAGCCTCGTTTCCATCGGGATCGGTCATTACAAACGTGTTGAAGAAATCGTCTGCGTCAGCTTCAAGAAAGCTGGTCCCCAGATAGATGCCTAACCTTTTTGAGTTATCCTTGAGCCATTTGACCGTTTGCCCTTCCTTTGGTTCTCCTGCATCCCATATTGCCTTGGTAAATGTATAACCAGTGGGCATAAACTCTGGTAAAACTATTAGCTCTGCTCCCTTTTGTGCAGCTTGGTCGATGAAATGTCTTGCTTTTTTAAGATTTGCCTCGATTTGGCCGTTTTTTGATTCCATCTGAACCGCTGCCACACGGATCGTTCTACCATTTACCACTGCCACAGTCACCCCTTCCAAATCCAAACGCTACTTCTTGAACAGGTGAATTACACAGACACCGCCGGCACCGACCATGTGTGCCATAGCTATATCTACCGGTTTTTTGATCTGCCGCTCGCCGCACTCGCCGCGCATCTGCCATAGAATCTCGGCCACCTGACCCACCCCGGTTGGGCCTAATGGATGCCCCATAGATATAAGTCCTCCACTGCTGTTGACCGGGTGCTCGCCGTCAAGAGCGGTTACTCCTTCCTCAGCCAAAAGGCCACCTTTTCCCTCCTCGCAAAGACCAAGCGCCTCGCAGTAGATAACCTCCTCTATTGTGAAGGCATCGTGCATCTCAACGAGGTCGAGATCCTCAGGTCCGATACCAGCTTTTTCATAGGCAATATTTGCAGTAACCTCGGTTAGCCCGGACATGGGATCGATTCCAGAAATAGTGCTTTTGAGAACAGAAGCAGTCACTTCGGGGCAGATCTTGTCTGTGTACTTTTCTGCAATATCTTTGGTACAGACGATAGCTGCAGCCCCGCCGTCATCCCAGGGACAACAGTGCATAACCGTCAACGGATCGGCCACCATTCGGGCATCATGTACCTGCTCCAGCGTGACAGCTTCCTGGAAATGCGCATATGGGTTCAAGCTTGCGTTGTAATGGCTCTTGACTGAGACCTGGGCCAACTGATCACTGGTGGTCCCATACTTCTTCATGTGTTGCTTGGCAACCCTGGCAAATATCTGCATCGGACCAAAGGAAACCGATTTGGATTTTTTCTTCTTGCTATCTCCATCATCCTTCTTATCTTTCTTCTTCTTCGGTTTTTTGGGCAACTTGTCAGCACCGATTGCAATAGCAGTGTCATTTGCTCCAGAGGCTACGGCCAGAAATGCTTCTCTGAATGCCGCCGAGCCACTTGCCGAGGCATTTTCTACATTGGTGATACCGATACCCGAGAGCCCCAAATCTCTGCAGATGAAATGGCCAGCGGACATACTACCACGAGCCGTGCCGCAGTAACCAACTTCTATATCTTCCCAAGGTATATTGCCATCTTTCAGGGCATTTCGTATCGCCTCAGCGCCCATCTTCATAACCGTCTTTTCAGGGAATGCGCCGTACCTGTGCAGTCCGGCGCCTAACACAACTACTTCTCTCATGAATAGATGCTCCTTTCAGATAAAACCATAAACAGGGGATAGTTTATTTAGACCAGTGATGTCTTTAAACCGCTAATAGCTTTTTATTTCAATCTCAATATCCCAGATCCTCATCGATAAGTAAAACCGTCATTCTCGCGGGATTAAACCCTCTCTCAATTATGAGGGTAAAATTACAGATTCTACCGCCGTGACAGTTGGGTTCATCACACGATCCCGTCTCCGTACACGGTAACTTCAATTTATACCTAATTGCATTTTTTGGTGCCGCCACGTTTCTGACTCTATCAATCCCTTCTTCAACATTTCTTACAATCTTATTTCTGCCGACCAAAAAATATACTTTTTTGGGGCCAAACATCATTGCTGCAAGCCTGTTTCCCATTCCATCTATATTTATCAATTTACCATCAAGTGTTATCGCATTGGTACTTGCAAGAAATACATCAGCCGATAAATTATCATACCTGGTCTGGAATTCATCTTTTGGGGAGATCCCCTCAGCCCATCGGTTTATAAATTTGATCTTTTCCGACTTATCCAGCTTAATTAAGTTATCTATAAGCCCTGTCTGAAAAAGAGTCCTTGATCCCCCTACTCCGACAACGCCGCCTTGAGGTAACTTCGTAATTAACCAATCTACGGCTTCTTCACTCGTCTTAAAAGATCTCCCCTTTATACCATTCTTTTTAAGTGATTTTAACACTTGATTAGCTATCAATTCGTTATATTTTTCTTCTCCATCTTTAAATTCCGGATGTAATTCTTCCATATCCACACCTTCAGAGTAAATAGAACCTAACCTCAGCTTAAAGGCTTGTATCTTTTGGGGGGGGCAATATCCATAAAGTTTATATTTAATAATATCTAAAGTTGATATCGAGTTTAGATATCATGAAAAAAAGTATGTTGGACAGAAAGTTCTTCTTGGGTTTTGTCAGGGTACACATCCTTTACCATGCAAGTAAAGAAGAGATATTCGGGGTTGAGATTATGGATGAACTCAAGAAGCATGGATACGATATCAGTCCAGGTACATTATACCCGATACTTCACTCTTTTGAGAAGGAAGGGTTACTTAAGAGCAGATCGGAAAATGTCGGGGGTAAGATGAGAAGGTACTACAGGATTACAGAAGCAGGGCAGGGAATTCTTGACGACGCCAGAAAGAAGATCCAGGAGCTTGTTGATGAAGTTATGGAGTGATTTACATGGTAGATAATGGTGATGGCTTTCTTAAAGGAATTACTTTAAATGTCATACTTCTTGGCCTTGTGAGTCTATTTACTGATCTGAGCAGCCAGATGGTATTTCCTTTACTCCCACTATTTCTAACAACCTCTCTTGGTGCAAATGCTGTCATTGTTGGACTGGTAGAGGGTGCTGCAGAATCAACTGCAAGCCTTCTCAAAGTATTTTCAGGTTTCTGGTCAGATAAGATGGGTAGAAGAAAACCCTTTGTCCTTTCAGGATATGGCATCTCTGCAGTAATAAAACCACTATTTGCGTTTGCAACTGTATGGCAAACTGTAGTAGTCCTGCGTATCATTGAAAGGATTGGTAAAGGCATCAGAAATGCACCACGTGATGCTATTGTGGCCGAATCATGCGATGACGACTGTAGAGGCAAGGCCTATGGGATTCAGAGGTCCATGGATGGTATCGGCTCGGTCTTGGGTGCTGTAATGGCTTTTCTGCTCTTTCCCTTATTTGGATTCAAAAATGTATTTTTGATTGCTGCAATACCAGCGTTTATCGCCGTTTTTTTTATACTATTTGTAAGGGAGAAGAGAAGCGAGTGCGAAAAAGCTAGGGAACAAAGTGGGAAAACAGGCCTTCAAGTGAGCTTCAAAAAACTACCAGTGAAATTGAGGTTATTTATAGTCATTGCTTCTATATTCACGCTGGGTAACGTTGGTTACGCTTTTCTTCTTTTACGGGCTATAGATCTTGGCTTTGATACGGGTAATGCAATAATGCTCTATGCCTTCTTTTATGTAATTTATACTCTTCTCATCATTCCTTGCGGGATGATTTCGGATAGAATTGGGAGGAGACCGGTCCTTATCCTGGGATACACAATATTTGGGCTGCTATGCTTAGGTTTGATTCTTGTATCAACGCTATATCAGATTGCTATAATGTTTGCTGTATACGGTATTTTCTACGCTTTAACCGATGGTGTTCAGAGGGCATTTGTTGTAGATCTATCACCTATCGATCTTAAGGGGACCTCCCTTGGAACTTTTCACGCTGCTGTTGGAATAACAGCACTGCCTGCAGGAATAATCGCAGGGAGTTTGTGGGATAAGATAAGCCCGGAGGCAACATTCTTGTTTGGATTTACCATGTCTTTTATCGCCGTTGTTCTGTTCTTGTTGTTGGGGGAAAAGAGTGATTAGATATCAATTTGTTCTTTTCAAAATGAGATGAAAGAAGGGGAGAAAGTAACGATTATCCTGAGAGAACGTTTAAAATTGAATTTTCTGCATGCAAACATTTTTAATTTTTATCAGAGTTGAGTACTACATAATACATAGTACCAAAAGCTTTATATTGTAACAGTTTTAATTGTACAAATACAAATAAAATAGGTAAAAATTGTTTAGAAAGATTTCAGTAACTAACACTTTTATCCTAAACATTCATCAAAAAGCAATTTTAATGTCAAATTATAATTGAAGATCCCAATCACAGCTAATCACATTCTCTCATTAACGCAGAATTTATTGAAACTTCAAACCAAGAACTGGATAACAACATTCAAACGAATAATTTTTATAAATAACAGTTAATTAAAATGGTAAGATGGAATAAGAAGGTAAAAATAAACTTAAATGAAGAAGATGTCAATAAAATTGGAGATAATAATGTCTCTCGATTTTGTTTACATCGCAAATCGTTATCTTTATTACCAAAAAAAAAACAAAAACTTTATATATCATAACATATCTTAATTGAACTTAAGGACTAGTTTTAAATGAAAAGTTTGTTCTTTAAAATGTAAAGGAGGTGATGAAAAATATGAAAAAGAAAATTGAAGTGGTGCTGGTCTTGTTGATGTTGTTGACGATGCCGATGTCGGTGAGTGCACAAGAATATGTTGTCATCTCTGCCCCCTTAGAGATTCTAATTGGAGAAGAGTTGGTAGTCACTGGCACAACAAACCTCACAGATGGGACAGCATTCTCGATAAATGTTGTAGGCCAAGGTATAAATGAAACGAAAACATCCGAGGTAGTAAATGGTACTATCTCAGCAACCTTTGAGACGGTTGGATGGACTGCCGGTAACTACACTGTGACAGCAGAAGATATCAATAGAACTGTCTTAACTCAAAAAATGGTAGCATTGAATGAAGAAACGTCAACGCCCACGCCAACTACTACTCCAACACCAACAGCCACCCCAACCGTTACGCCAACATCTACGTCAACCACCGAATCAGAAGCAAAATTTAGAGTCGGCCCCGTGGTACGATTAAGACCTGTCAACGATGTTATTACCGCAAATGAAGACGGACTTGTTGAGCTATTCATGTCAAATCCATCATTGAATGATGTGACTCTGCACGTTGATACATATATCAATGCACCCAGTGGTATTCACGTCTATGGAGAAGGCTTTGGACAGGCAGCCGCGGCTGGAACAATCTATGGAACATTCGATGTACCACCTGGAACGACGAACGATTAACCTGAACATCAAAGCAGAGAAAACGGGAGAATTCTTCATACATTTCAGTGGGCTGTACTATCCGGATGATAACAAAGACATGTACAACCCAATATCGCTAACGCATCCGTTAACAGTAGAAGAGCCATCGAAAGATCCATACGATCCAAGTCCAACCCAGCAATTACCAGAGAGTACACCAACTCCAAAACCTATGGAAATCCCATTGACATGGATAATAACGATATTTGCAGTGCTCATTGGCATAGCGATAATATTTGCGGTTAGGAGAAAAGGCGGCGAAACGGTAGTAGAAATCGATCGAGAAAAGTAAGTTATTAGCGATATAGAAGGAATAAAAGTTAGAAGTGGGGAATGGGGCAAAATCTATCCCCACTTTTCCACCAATATCATTTTAGAGGATAAAATTAATGGAAAAGGAAATAAAAATAAAAGGAGGTGAAAAATGAATGGGAAACAATTGGCATTTGGTTTAGTTGCCCTTCTGCTTTTGAGCGGAACGGTTGATATGGTTTCCGCCCTCTCAAATTCAGGCGGTGGAGAAGTGTCAACAATCTCTTTTGTTACTGACTCTTCTTGGAAATGCTTAGATGCTGAAGTAGATGGATGGGCATCTGTAGATTTTGATGATTCTTGGTGGGATGATGCTGAAGAGTTATTTTATGTAGAAAGTCTTGGGGATGCAAAGGCGATATGGTATCCAGGATCGCCTATGCCGTCAACGGCCTATTTTAGAAAGACTATCGATATCGATGATAACAAGATACTTACTGGTAGAATAACTCTTGCAGTTTATGGTGCTGATGGCGAGAATGTGTATATCTTTGTCAATGATAACTACGTTGGAACATCGAGAGGGAGATTTTATCCGTATGGGGTGAAAGAATTAGATATAGCTCCTTACCTTGATCCAGGGAAGAACGTTATTGCTGCAAAGGCTGTTTTTGGCAACACAAAGTACTGGTGGGCACTCACTGGCACAATTAGATCCGGAACAACAACACCCACTCCTACACCAGTAACTCCAATTCCAGATGCGACAATTCCGACTACCTCAGACGAATCGGTCACGATACCTATTGTCCAAACTCCAGATGTTAAAGTCCATATTTACACGCCCAAACCAATCATTCACGAAGGCGAAAGCATACCAGTTACATTGTCGGCAGTTAACAAAATTACAAATACGAATGATCTACATATCCAGAGCATAATTACGATCCCGTCTGGTCTATCTGTTACGAGTACAACGTTTGCTGATGCAGCAGTAGGGCAATATATCATCAATTCAACAATCAAACCCGGAGAATCAAAGATAGATTATATCGAACTGAACATCAAGCCAAATCAGTTTGGAACTTTTGTGATAATTGGAACGATTGTATATGACTTTGGTGATTACCACGGTGAAAAAGAATTAGCACTTCCGATAACTGTGATGGAAAAAGAGACAATATCCCCACCAGAACCAACGCCTGAAGAAGATACACCAGGATTCGAAGCCATATTTGCGATTTTTGGGATATTAGTGGTTGCATATTTGGTACTTAGGAGGAAAGAATAAAATTGGGGGTTTTATGTTTTGTTTAAAAAAAGCAGATTGATTAAAAGAGGGTCATTGTTACTGATAAAAAAAGAAAAAAATGCGCGATAAAATGGAAAGAATACGAGTGAAAACTGGAGAAGGAGGTAAAGTAAGGATAGTGATC
>JAXHTJ010000138.1:0-5774 GCA_034190245.1 Halobacteriota archaeon
ATCGGTTCAATCGTTCCAATCTCGTTATTTGCATGCATTATCGTAATTAAGATCGTATCATCTCTGATCGCTTCTTTGAGCTCATCCAAACTTATCATTCCAAATTGATCTACACCAAGGTATGTGACATCAAAGCCCTGCTTCTCCAGATATCTGCAAGTTTCAAGTACAGCAGGATGCTCAATTGAGCTTGTAATAATGTGCCCCTTCTTCTTTTTGTATGCAATTCCTTTGATTGCGATGTTGTCCGATTCGGTTCCACCGGCTGTGAATATGA
The DNA here is from genome assembly GCA_034190245.1 of Halobacteriota archaeon. Taxonomy (GTDB): domain Archaea; phylum Halobacteriota; class Syntropharchaeia; order DAOWMC01; family DAOWMC01; genus JAXHTJ01. Next base: position 278 of record JAXHTJ010000138.1, read on the forward strand.
CCTCGTCTGCATCTGCACTGATGAGACCGGAAACATTTTGGCGGGACTTTTCCAGAGCGTCATGTGCCTTTCTACCGAAGGAGTGCAGGCTTGATGCGTTTCCATAATGTTTTGTAAAAAACGGATTCATCGCATCAACTACTTCTTGATATGTTTGTGTTGTTGCCGCATTATCCATATATACTTCCAACTTAGATACCTCCATTGAGCGATAGTAAACAACCCAAATAAATACACAGAGTAAGTTATATATTAAAATACTCACCTCAATATCCGTTTCGTTTTAACCATTGCGACAAATTTTAAAGACATAATACTCAAGGTCGTAATCGAGAAATTCTGGCCAGTTCCAGAGTTTATCTTTGACTAGACCCTTGGTATCTTCTGTTATATCAAGTCTCTCTTCTATTTTAAGCCCGGCCTCTGACACATAAGCCTCAAACTCATCTATTGTCGGGGCTCCTGTAATACATTTTGACCAGAGCTCAGAGCCTTTTTCAACTTCTGCTTTCTTGATGCAATCAGAGATTACGATATGTCCATCTGGTTTTGTTACTCTTGAAATCTCCTCGAATGCGAGCTTTTTTCTTGGAACCAGGTTTATCACTGCTTGACTCAGAACAACATCAAAAAAATCATCCGGAAATGGCAAATCCTCAATATCACCCCTCTCTAATTTGATGGCATCGTTCAGGCCTAAACTGAAAATGACTTTTCGAGCTAAATTGAGGGTCTTTTCAGATAGATCGACCCCATAAATCTCTGCCTCTTTAAAATTTTGGGCTAAAGTAATCGCCAACGTCCCTGGCCCACATCCAAGGTCAAGTATAACATCTCCTTTTTTGATAGTTGCAAAATCGATTAAAGGATCCATCACCTTTCTCAGATTTTTGCATCTTCCAAGCACCTTTTCCGGGCTAAGGTCTCCAAATCTTTTATCGTAGTACTCTACCGTCTCACGCTTAATAGCTTCAGGTCCCTGGCATTTTTTATCGCATTTGTCTGTCATCTCACCTCACAAAAGAGGTCTTGGTTGCCTATCTTCCGGGAGTTCAGGAAGATCTATCGTCTTAATCAAAACCTGTTTTTTCATGCATTTGACCCTATTGAGCAGGATTTCTCGCCCCACCTCAGAGATCGCAAAGATTGGAATGGCAACACCCAATTGCAAGATCGCATATTTTCCTGCAAATTCCCGCAAGTACTTGGACGCACATGCGGTTGTTATGTCGACTGTTTTCAGAAATTCTTCTGCATCATCTGCACTCATGCCTGTAGTATGCACCCCGATCAATACAGCGGTTTTACCAGCTTCTTCTTCAACCTCTCTGCACCTCTTTGCAGTATCAAGATCCGCCAGAGTAACGCCAACTTTCTCCCATCCGTTGTCAAAGGCCATCTTTAAACCCTGTACCTGGTCCATTGAGGCGTTATCCTCGTCTAAAATGATGCACCCCCTCTCTTTCAGTCGGCTGATCACACCCTGCAAAGGCGATGTCTCAACAAGACCAGACATCGCTTTTCCGATTCCCTGAACAACCTTTGGATCACTTGCCATAACCGTTCCGGCACCATCACAAGCAACCACTGCTGCGTCAAGAAGTTTTGACCTTATAGCACAGGACGTTATCTCGGATACACCGAAATCGATCCCGTCGTCTTCGCTTTCTATCATACGCTCATCCGTGCACATACCCCACTGCTTTATCCTCATTTCAACACCGAGCCTTGGTAAGGATGGCATCATCTTTTCGATTGAGGATGCTTTTACAAAATTGGATATCGAATGCACCACATAACAGTACTCCAGCCCTTCAGGTGGATCCTCTACTTCCACCACCTTTCCATCTTCTACTACAACCTTTGTCTTTCCTATCGTTTCGATGATGTGCCTATCCATCTTTTACACCAATCCCCACTCACATCCCGTCTTCACCCAGGCAGAGTGCCCCCAGCGGGCAACCATATACACATACCCCACATCTGATACACTTATCATCATCGGAATCAACTCCCCAGTCTTCCCTGAACTGAAAGACATCTACAGGGCAGATTGAGATACAAGCACCACAATTTACGCACCTCTCATCATCTCGAGTAACTGGATGTTTGAGAACCGTAACTTCCACACCGCGCTCTTTGAACGATCTCATCACCTCATCCACCTTATCACGGGTGACATCGGCAACGATCTCACCGCTATCAGGGGTGACATTTGCCTTGTTGATATTGAGCATGGCACCAGTCTCAAGTATTATCTCTGCAATGATTGGGTTCTTGATTATCTCAGGAGAGAATCTTAGAAACAGCTTCATTTTATCACCCTCCTTTCAGCGACAAGTTTGGTTATATCATCACTTGTGAGAATTCCAACCACACGGCGCTCTTTATCGATGACTGGAAGAGCCGATATATTGTGCTTCTCCACCTTGGTTGCAGAGATCTCCACCGGTTCGTCTATGTCCGATGTTATCACTTTCTTCGTCATAATCTCGTCCAATGTCCCATTTTTGGAAGCCACTGCCTTTGATATATCCCAGGCGGTCACTATTCCCACAAGCCTGTCATCTTCGGAGACGACGGGAAGATGGGTGAATTCACCTTCGATTATCTTCTTTGCGGCCTCTTCGATTTTCGATCCCTGTTTTATCGTTGTTACATTTGTAAGCATCACATCTTTTACATGTGGTAGCTCTCTTGTCTGCTTCATCGGCCTTACAGGGGTATCCTGCGCCAGTCTCTCGACGGGGAGAGTGAGTGTGAACTCGCCTCTTTCAATCCAGCTCTTGAGCGTATCTGCAATCTTTCTTGCAACATAATAGCTCGATATTGGAGACGTCTTAACCTCTCTTCCATCAATTTCGATTGCTCCTGATTTTAGATCCGCATAAGTGACAGTTTTTAACGTTGGCCTGGATCTTCTCGGGATACTGTAATCAAGTACACTTGTTGATATATCCGAATCTTTTATCGCCGTGGAAAGTGCCAGCCTCTCATTCAGTATCGGGATGGGGATTCCTATGCCTATGTACAATTCAGGGCCATATCTGTGAAATATTGCTGCCCTCAGGAACTCCACATTCATCTTCTTCAGATCTCCCCTGACCATTATCGTCCCAAAATTGGTACCCGGGGAATGTTGTGTCCCTTCTCCTATGACGTAACCCTCCGCACCACATAAAAATATCCTGGTCCCCATGCCAATTGTCTCGTAAGTCGGATCATTGGAGAGTGGTGAAAGATCCCCCGCACCTGAATATGTGGCATTTCCATTTCTTGGAAGGAGTGTTCCCATGTATGTGTAGATCGTCTTATCGGATGAGTTGGTGGCCACGTTGTATCTCTGGTAGGCATTTCTTGGATTGAGCATGGTTGCTTGGTTGAGGTCATCGATCGATATCTCGGTATTGATGCTTCTTCTAGGGTAACAGTCTGTCCCATATGCAATTGATCTTAAATCAACCTTTTTCCCGGAAACAAAGTCCTCTATCACGTGGGCACCGCCATAACCAACTTTTTTTGTCTCCGAAAGTTGTGTGCTTCCAAGGTATGCATCAACCGCTGCTATGCCAGTGTAACACTCCACGTCGTTCAGCCACACACTTTGCATTTTTATTGGAGGGTCACTGTGACCAAAATTGAGAAGAACGCCAGAGGAACTCATCGCACCAAATGTCCCCGTTGTAACTACATCTACCTCTTTTACCGCACCTTCAGGGCCAAGTTCGTCAACAATCTCTGACATCCTGTCAGCCGTTACAACGCGCGCACTGCCGCCTCTAATTCTCTCGTTTATCTCGTGGATTGATTTTTCGGCCATCCTTTCATCTCCCATGAATCAAATTAAGGTGAGATATTTATTAGTATGCGGCCTGTGACTTAAATGATATGACTTTGTCTTAACTTTGTCTTTTACAACTTACATATTTTAACAGATGTTAAGCCACCTTATCAATCACTTCTTCTTCATCAGACTCCGAAGCTGCCTTCCGACCTCTTCGATCTGATGCTCCTTCTCAACTGCTCTAAGTCGATTGAGAACCGGCATTCCGGCTTTCTGCTCAAGTATCCAGTTTCTTGCATGCTCACCTGTCTGGATATCCTTCAGAAGTGCCTTCATATTCTCTTTGACATCCGGGGTGACTATCTTCTTTCCGGGGACTCTTCCACCATACTCGGCTGTATTGCTTACCGCATCCCACATGTACTCAATGCCACCATCATAGATCAGATCGACGATCAGTTTCAGTTCGTTTAAGCACTCGAAGTAAGCTATCTCCGGTTGGTAGCCAGCCTCGACAAGAGTCTCAAATCCAGCTTTGATGAGCTCTGCGCATCCTCCACAGAGAACCGCAACCTCTCCGAAGTGATCGGTCTCCACCTCTTCTTGAATAGTCGTTTCAATTATACCTACTCGAGCAGATCCAATTGCATTTCCCCAGGCAAGGGCCAATTTAAGTGCATTACCACTGTAATCTTTTTCCACAGCGATACATGACGGTACACCAAACCCTTCTGTGTATGTTCTCCTAACCGTGGGTCCCGGAGCCTTTGGAGCGATCATAACGATATCTACTCCCTCTGGCGGCCTTATAAGCCCGTACATCACACTATAGCCGTGAGAAACTCCGATCGTCTTACCCTCCTCAAGGTTATCGTGAATAAAGTTCCAGTAAACCGGCTCGTGGAGCTCGTCAGGAACGACGATTATTATAAGGTCCCCCTTCTTTGTTGCTTCATCTGCACCCATAACCTCGAATCCATCTTCTTTTGCTTGCTTCCATGCATCGGTTCCTTTTAGTTCGGCTATGATCACCTTGATTCCGGAATCCCTCATATTCAGTGACTGGTGCTTACCCTGACTCCCATAGCCAACTACAGCTACCACTTTGTCTTTCAGAGCATCAATACTCGCATCCTCTTCATAGTAAACTTTTGCCATTTTTAAACCTCCGAACTTTAATAACTATTGTTTCCTTCTATTTATATGTCACGCTACTGACATGACATTCCTACAGGTCAAATAACAACGTCATATTCTGGAAGTTAGAGCTTCTCTACATGCCTTAAATCAACTGCAACTCCTCTTGTGGACTCAACCATCTCCCACCCATTCATCTTCGCCCTTCCCACACAAAAGGCCTTCTCCCCCACAATTATGACATCGTCATTCACCCTGATCTGCGGGTCTGCATCCATCACCCCCGGTGAAAGAATCGAACCTTTCGGCACAAAATCGTCTATCTCAACCTGATACGTGCCCAGCTCCAGCAGCCGTTCAGCACCCTTCATTCCGAGTGCAAGAAGCCCATATTCCGGTATCAGGGTCGCAAGAATCTCTTCATTCTCATATGCTTGAAATCTTGGGAATCTCCTCTTGATCCTGATATCACCTGCAAACAGCTTATCACCGGCACCAGCTCCGAACTGATAATCAGCGGTTGCAATTAGCATATCCTCTCTTAATTCCGATCGTCCCTCATTTTTTTCAAATGCT
>JAXHTJ010000139.1:0-5711 GCA_034190245.1 Halobacteriota archaeon
GAGTCCATCTGCTTTTAAAAGAAGCTCATCAAGTGTGGAATTCCCGGATTTTAACTGGCGTCCGAATATGCTTACATCTATAGGAGATCCGCTTACGGCTTCTCTTAGTGCTTCCACCCCCATAACACCACTCTCTCTAAAATCTGCAAATAATGCCGTCCCACACGAAATCATATCCGATATTGCAAGTCTCATCGAGTCCACAAGATCGTTGTAAGCTGTCTCTTTCAGTATCCTGTGTTTCAGTCCACCGGGGCCCACAAGCTCATCAAGTGTCATAAATGGAACATCCTTTTCGATCGAATCTCCGATATGTGTATGCGCGTTAACGAATGCTGGAATGATTATGCCCTCTGCTACGGATTCGACCTTACCCGTGCCGATCTCGCTTATAATTCCGTCTTTTATGGCCACATATCCCTGCATCAACTCGAATTCGTCACCGTAAACTACAGTCCCTGAGATAACATACTCCATAAGAACGCCACATTTAGATAGCTTTCTTCTTATTAAACTTTTCGGTACCCTAAATCGGACTGCTTAAGCCATATCGCCCAGCATATCAATATCTGCGAGTAACCGGTCTTATCGGATAGCTTCTCCATCTCAGAGATGAAAGAGATATCTTCCATGGAAGCGATCCCAAAATAATCTTCAACAGCTCTTTTTATGATCTTATCAGGCATCGATGTATCGATACCTGCCTGCATTCTTAAGTACTGAAACGTGATAAGCCCAACACCCTTTATCCTGCCAATTTCGTCACTCTTCCAGGCTTTGTACTCTGCTTCTTCAGCCCAGCACCTCAATGCGTCAAAATCGGATTTAAGCCCACGCTCTTCTCTGATTCTGCCAAGGGCCTTGCTTATGCTTATGGCAACGCCCCATGCTCGATCGTTATTGAAGATCGATCTCAATTTCTCCTCATACGGTGAGAGTTTCGAGAGATCCACAAGTGATGTTACAACCCCCTCTTTTACATACTCCTCGTAAAAACGCTCGACCCTTGGAGCAACAACGGTGAAGTATTTGAGCCCTGTCGAATCCAGAGCGGTATCCACTACTATAAGCACAGCATTACCATACCATCTTTTCCCGCTAAGACATCGCTCTTCGTATGCTTTGGCCTCTTCAAGCACGTCCTTGAATTCCTTGATGAATATATCCCTCACGTTCTCTCCTCGACCTGTCGGAGATCAATACAGCTCACTGACCCTATCTTTCAGATAAAAGACTCTCTTTCTCGTCTTCTCTACCTCTGAGAAATCAAGATTTGCCGTGATCACCTCTTCTCTTTCACCTGCCTCTGCTATTATACGTCCTCTTGGATCCACCACCATACTATGGCCGAAGTAAGTACTGGACTTGTCCTTTCCAATCCTGTTTACACCGACAACAAATATCTGGTTCTCGATCGCCCTTGCTTGAAGAAGCGTCCTCCAGTGATCAATTTTTGGATTCGGGAACTCGGATGGTACAAAGATAACCTTTGCACCCATAACCGCCAGCTTTCTGAAGAGTTCAGGGAACCTGAGATCATAACAGATCGCTATTCCAACAGTCCCAAAATCCAAATCAAAGATCTGTACATCGCGTCCACCGGTGAAATTATTACTCTCATCCATGACGGGAAAGAGATGTATCTTGCTGTATCTACCAACAATCTCGCCGTCTCTGTCAAAGAGCAACGATGTATTGTAGATCTTTTCTCCCGCTCTCTCAGGTATGCTGCCTGCTATCACATATACTTTATACTCTCCTGCCTTTCTACTGATAATCTCAGTTATACTGTTTGGAATTCCCTCTGAGTGTTTATTTATGTAATCATAATCAAACCCTGTCGTGAAAAGCTCCGGCAGACAGATGAGACCCACGTCTTCTTCTACAGCGGCATCCATCATCCCCAGAGCTTTTTTCAGGTTCTCTTCCACATCGGAAGTTACATCCATCTGGACTTCTGCTATCTTGATCTCTGTCATGCGATCACGGACGTTAAGTGTATATCATGGGAACTTAAAAAGATTTTCAGAGTAATCGGGGTAGGTCAAATCACAATGATTCCGGCATAGCCAACAACACTTGTCACATCCTTTGCAACATCCCCCGAGGTCGCATACTTTACAAGCTTCCCCTTCTTTGCATTCAGCATCCTCGCTGCATGCAACATAGTTGCTATTGCCCCATACCCGCATACGGATGCATCTCTTGTGTAAATCCTTCTATAAAACTCTGATACATCCAGTTTAAGTAACGGTTCGATCACATAACTATCTATCTCTCTCGCCACCTTATCAGGCACGTAATGTGAAAAATCTGACGAAGCAAGGACGATTGCATTTCTCTGCAACTTTGTGATTGTTTCTGCTACTTCAGCACCTACCTCTTTTGCGGTAGTTTCATCCTGCAAACCCATGCATATTGGGACGATCTTAAAATTCTCGAATTTGTACTGTAGGAATGGTAATTGGACCTCGATAGAGTGTTCATACTTGTGAGCAAGCTCGTCTGTGTCGATGATCCTCTTTGGGAGTGCTTTTACAAACTCCAGATCCACTTCAACCTCGCCAAGTGGTGTACTCCATGTATCGCTGGAGACTGCAACCGGTGAACCTACACCTCTATGGTTCAGTCCGATTATTACAAATGTATCCGTTTTTGGGAGTTTGGAATATACATGGGCAGCAGCATTTCCAGAGTAGATATAACCAGCATGAGGAACCACTGCGCCAATGACCTCTTCACTCTCCCGTTCAACATCAGAGAAACAGCGCTCAATCTCTCTTTTAAGGTCGCTTTCACTACCTGGATAGAACTGCCCTGAAACTGTAGGTCTTCTCACATCATTCACCAAAAACAAGATTACGCTTAAACTTTAAATAACCTTACCCCTGAAGATCATTCAACTGATGGATAGAGCGGTGGGAGTCCATTCTTATGTAGTTGATTCTCTTATCTCTTCCAAGAGCCTAAACCACTGATAAAGCACCACCATGAACGCTGTCAAAAATACAATTTCACTGATTCCAAAGACAATATCGGACACAAATTCAGACCGGTAAATTCCCATATTCTTCAAAAACGATGAGAGTACATGAACACCCAGCCCGGCCCCTGCAATCGACATATACAACCAGGTATCTTGAAGGGTTCTCTCACTCAAAAATATTCTGGCCTTCAGTAGTTTCTCATCCGTCTTTCCGACCATTATCAAGATCTGCCCAATCAGAAATATAATGATGAAAGCCGCTCCAATGTTGTAACCCTCAAAAAAGAGCGTTAAATAACGATCCATCACTATATATTCTATGCTGAATACTATTTATACTTTTGTTGTAAATAGTTGAACAATAGGCAACAATATGCACCTTTATAGATATTTTTTTAATGACGCCTTTACGTCTATAGGATGGGAGCCTATAGTTAACTCACTGAAACCCTCAAAAAAATAGCAATACAAGTATTATCAGGATGAATAGTAGTATCAGTTTTATAAACGTTAGGGTTGTATAGTGCTCTTTTTTTGGGACTGGGCGATCTTTTATTGCCTCAACCATCTTTTCATTTGCCTCAAGAACAAAGGCCCCGACATAATCACAATTCTTGCAGTGGTACATCTTACCCATATATCCCCCGGCTTCATAATATAATCCTGAACTGCCACAATGCGGGCATACAACAATCATCTTTTCGTCTGTCATGAAGTCATAACTTCCCGAATATGTGATCAAATGATATGGATGGATTTGACCTTCCCACCCATCACACAACAAATGTCTCTCTTCCCCACCTCTTCTCGATGCCCCTGTACATCATTACCATCCCAAAGATCAGAAGAGAACATACGCCTAATATTAAAAGTCCCAGAGTGCCAGAAGATTCCGATAACCTGGAGGAGGCAATCGCAATAACGACCAGAGGTGGAATGACCATTGCTGCAAATTTTCCGAGAATCCTTGGATCGAAGAGGTATACGTTTGTCCTGAGCCCTGTGAGATATGCTGTCACGATAACCGTATACGAAGTGGTGGTAAAAGCAACGATCAGTGCAAGAAAGAGAAAGTTCAACTCAGAGTTTGCGATCCCCAGGACCACAAGAAAAGCACTCGATATTGTGTAGGAGAATAAGAAGAATAGCAGAAGTTTTGTCATGATAAGTCTTGGCACGGTTACAGGTAACAACTGATAGAAGTCGGGCGTGTCGATCACATTCAGCCAGCTATAAATAGTCATACCAAAGAACCCGATCATCGCTGCGTAAAAGACTATACCGAAGTTTATGGGAAGCAATAGCACCGTCCTTAAAAACCACATGATGAAGGCAAGAAAGATCAATGGTCCAATATATGCACCTATGATGGGGTAGAGGGTTCTGCTCCTCTTTATATCGATCCACTCCTTTGCAATGTAGGTGGAATAACCCTTCATAAAGCCTAATCTCTCTTTTATACTGGTGATCTCAGTTGAATACTTCTGCGCCTTCTTGCCGAATTCTATCTTTATGAACTCGGTTGCAATGATCGAGAATATCAGTATCATGACGACGCAGGCACCAAGATATATCGGGTTTTTTGTATACTGAAAAGTAAGTGATGGTATCAGTTCTTCTAAGTCGTATAACTCAGTGGAAAAACCAAGAGTTACTGCCATTAGTAGTGCTGCTGATATGGCTACAAAGAGGCTTCTGTATCGAACATATATCGAAGATAAAAAGAATGAAAATGAGATCCCAAGAAGGAAAGATAACGTGATTGTAAGAGATAGAAACAGGACACTGGTAACCTTAAATGAGGTTATGGGTATAGACATACCGATACCAGCGATTATTGGGACGATCGTTAGTAAAATGTAATATATGGCGTCTTTGATGTAGAAAGCAAGGAATATGGTCTTGAAATCTACGGGATGGGTCAGTGGTGTTGTGAGCATAAGATCGATCTGCCCGAACCTCCTCTCTGCGATCTGTTCCCCAAATAAAGCAAAAGCACCGACACTGAGCCCGTATGCCAGGATCAGGATGTGAAGGATAAAGTATATCCGGTCCATCGGCATCGTCTGCAGGAGTGATGCCGATGACGTGCTTATAACAAAAGAAAATATAGCTATGAGAACAGAAAAGAAGAGGAACTGAAACTTGCCGATCATAGCTGCATGCAATCTGTACTCTTCAAGAATCATCAGCCGTATAATCTCAAGATTCTTTGCCCACCGGTTCATGAACCATCAACTCACTGATCTTCCCTTGTATATCTGAGAAATGCTCTGTCGAGCGTTTCGCCCTCTCCTGTCAATTCATCTACAGTGCCGGTAGCAACGATCTTCCCGTGATCCATTATCGCGATTCTCGTGCACATCTTCTCAGCGATCTCGAGGATGTGGGTGCACATGAATATCGTTCCACCTTCTTTTAGATAGTTCAACAGATACTCCTTCACTCGCTTTTGGTGGTAAGGATCAAGACCGATGAACGGTTCGTCTAAAAAGAGCAACGGTGGTTCATGTATGAACGCCGCAGCAAGCATAAGTCTCTGTTTTGTACCCTTTGACATATCCTTACCGATCATGTCTTGAAAATCTCCAATATCGAGGAACTCGATTAAGTCTTTCATCTTCCCTTCTATCCCTTCGATATCTCTTATCAGGCCGATATAAGAAAGGTACTCTCTTGCCGTTAAAAACGATGGTGGTGATTCTACCTCAGGCACTATCCCGAT
>JAXHTJ010000140.1:0-5693 GCA_034190245.1 Halobacteriota archaeon
AGCCAGTTTTGGTTGCGAAATCTGTTGATAAATGCCATAGGTTTAATTAGGGGTGAATCTACTAATAATTAGTGGAATTATGGGACAGGCTCTTTATTCAGGGGTGGCGAGGATGGACCTAAATAAAAAATTTCACATCTCTTAACCTGATTTTATCTATATCAATGCGTTAATTCCAATCTTCAGTATTTTTAGAAATCTTGAAGGGGTTAAAACCCCGAAAAGCTTTCGAATAAGAACTGATGGATAATCAACGTCCCCATACTCGGTTACCAATTCCAGAATTTCCGGTTCAGAGAGAAAATTTACAAAATCATTAAAATCATCATCACTCCATCTTTCGAAGGCTCTATGGACAAGCATACCAATTTTCAGCTCTCGACCTATCTTCAATCTCCATCTTTTCTCATAATCTAAGAGCCCATTAATGCTCGTATCACCTTTAAAAACTGCTTTTACTGCCACTTCTCCTGCGATCTTGGCGCAGACTGCACCCGTGTATATCCCACCCCCAGAGGTTGGTTTGACCTGCCCTGCTGCGTCTCCAACGATCATAACTCCATCGGAGATCGTGCGCTTAAGTGGACCGATTGGGTCTCCTCCCACCACAAAATCGGTTACCGATCCATTGAATCTCTTTGAGATGATAGGATGAGAAGACAAATTTTTCTCTAAATAGTCGAGTGGAGAGCCTGTTGAGCATAGCCCAATTCGTGCAAAACCATCTTCTGTCGGAATACTCCATGCAAAGAAACCCGGTGCTACATCCCTCCCAACAAACATCTCGACAAAATTAGGGTCTTCAGGTTCGTATAAGCCTTCAATCTGTGCCCCGGGCAGGATTATTTTTACATTTCCAAGCCCGGACAACTTTGCGATCTTACTTTTCAAGCCATCTGCACCTATGACAACACCACAGGTCACCTCAGAAGGTCCATCATCAGATATAACATTTAAAATCTGTTTTTTACCATCTCTTCTTATATTTACGACCTTGTTCTTCAAAAGAAGCTCTGCACCAGCCCTAACTGCGTTTGTTGCTAAAGCTCTGTCGAAGATTCGACGCTCGATCACATAGTCCTTTGTCTCACGCCCTTCAATTGGAATGCTATTACATTCAGGCGAATAGAAGAATGCTCCTGTAATTTTGCGATTTACAAAACTCCCTGGTTCTACTTCGCACTCCTCGAGGGCCCTGACGCTGACCAGTCCTGCGCATTCCACAGGCTCCCCCACCGCATAATGCTCCTCAAGGAGAGCAGTTTCTGCACCATGTTTAGCGGCATATTTAGCAGCCATAGACCCTGCAGGCCCTGCACCGACTACGACAACATCATAATCCATCGCCATAAGTTGGGCTTTTGACTAATTTAATCTTTTGGAAACTTGTCTTGTCACGTAAATAGTATGCGATGATAAGATAGAGTAAAGATTATCTACTCTCCTCTCGTCAGTATATATGGATGATCGAGTGGACTGAAAAGTACAGGCCAAAAACTCTAAAAGAGGTTGTGGGAAATGATGCAGCCATAAAAGAGTTGCGAGAATGGGGAGCGGGATGGGGGAGTGATAAGAAGGCTGTAATCCTTTACGGTGGTGCAGGTATAGGTAAAACTTCAGCAGCTCACGCTCTGGCATATGAGTTTGGGTGGGACGTAATTGAATTGAATGCCAGTGATGAAAGAACAGCTTCTGCCATAAAGAAGGTCGCTGGTTCAGCGTCTCAAAATCGTGCTTTTGATGGCATGAGATTGATAATTCTGGATGAGGCCGACAATCTTCATGGTAATGCAGATAGGGGTGGAGCAAGGGCAATTACGGGAGTGATAAAGAGGACGGCCCAACCCATTATTCTGATAGCGAATGAATATTATGATATGACGCGGGAACTGCGTAATTTGTGTAAATCTATCCAGTTCAGACAGGTGCAAAAGAGTGCAGTTGCCCCTATCTTGATAACGATATGTAGGAAAGAGGGTGTAGAGATCGAGGATGGCGCAATAAGTGAAATTACTGCCAACTCAGGTGGAGATCTGAGATCTGCAATCAACGATCTTCAGGCAATATCACTTGGAAGGAGGAGTGTAACGAAGGAAGACGTTGTTATTGCCATGAGAGATAGGAGAGAGTCGATATTCAATGTTCTTAACAAGATCTTTGATGGATGGGAGATGCAGGAGGCATTGGATGCCGTTTATGGCCTGGATGAGACACCGGAAGATCTCATCCGCTGGCTGGATGAGAATCTGCCCATTGGATATGATGATGCTTCGATCGGTTTTCAGAATCTGTCAAGGGCGGATATATTCCTTGGAAGGACCAAAAAAAGGCAGAACTATACTTTATGGAGATACGCAAATGCGTTGATGGTCTGTGGGGTACTCGCAGCGAAACCCCGTGGAAGAAATAGTAGATTTAGGGCCAGATATCAGCCTCCATCAACCTTTCGCAGGCTTGCTCAAACGAGATCCAAGAGGAATTTACGTGGCTCTCTTGCTGCCAAGATTGGGGAAAATTCGCATGTCTCACGCACGTACGCTTATCAGCTGATCGCCCTATATCAAATATTCTGCAAAAGAAAAAAAGATGCCACTGCCATTGCTGCAAAACTCAACCTGAGCATTGATGAGATAGCGATGCTGCTCGATTCAAAAAAGAACTCAAAAAAAGTAATAGAGGTATTTGATGACGCGCAAGAGCTAGTAGAAGAGGAGGAGGTCGAGTTCTTCAGAAGTGAAGCAAAGAAGCCTCAAGAGCAGCATAAACCAAAGGAGGAACGCAGTATAGAGAAGACGCAGCAAACACTTTTTGACTTCTAAGAGACTTCTAAAGATCAATCCTTATCACAGCATCTAATTCGCTTCCCCGTTCTGACATAAAACTCGAAATGCTCCAACCACTCGGGATCATGAGGTGCATTCTGCACAAATTCAACAAACTTCGTCAAGCGATTCATCGTTATGGTGTTTATACTATGCTCGATTTTACACGCATCCTCTTCAGCTATCTTCTCATCTACACCGATGATCTTCAGGAACGCAGCAAGAGTTTCATGCCTCTGACAGACAGATTTTGCCAGATCCTCTCCTTTCTGTGTGAGTTTCAAACCCCTATATTTTTCATACACAAGAAAGCCATTCTCGTCAAGCTTCTGGATCATCTCTGTAACACTCGGCGGCTGCACATCAAGACGAGAGGAGATATCAACGGTTCTTGCGTAACCCTTCTCCTTTATCAGCTCGTATATCACCTCCATGTACTCTTCAACGGTCTTTGAGATCAAGGTATCGCCCCCAGAAGAACATTGAGAAGTCCACCCACAAGAAATGCTGTAGAGATCATAATCGTTGCAGACTTCAACATGTCGACCACTCCCAGCTCTCTCACCAGTACCACGAAGGTTGCAACACAGGGGAAGTACATGGCAAGAACAACACTTGCGACGATGGCCTGATTCATCGTCAATTCAAGAGGTATTAGCATGCCAATGGCAACATCTTTACGCAAGAAACCAACAACTAATGCGCCAACAGCTTCAGCGGGAAGTCCGAGCAAACCGACTATTAATGGCTCAGTAAGCTCACCGATAAACTGGATGATCCCGAATGAGTAGAGTGCGTTGATTATTACAACCCCCAGAAGCATAAATGGTACCGCTTCTGTAAGGAAGCTTCTTATCCTCATCCACAGTTTTTTAAACGTGGTGACAGGAGATGGTATTCTGTATGGGGGTATCTCTAAAAATATCTCGGGGCTCTCCCCTTTCATGATCCTGCTGAGTAGCATACCAAGAACGAGCCACACGAGGAAGAGAGTCAGAAATACAACTCCGAATCCCATCATACCATACTCCCCTACAAGACCGGCTATCATCGCAATCTGAGCAATACACGGAATTGCGACAGCCATTAGTGTAGCAGCAATAAACCTCTGCTTTTTGGTCTCCAGAACACGGGTTGATAGTGCCCCAGGGACATTACAGCCCAATCCAAGGAACATCGGGACTATAGAAAGCCCATGCAATCCGATTCTGTGCATTATGGTGTCCACCAGGACTGCAAGCCTCGGCAAGTAACCGCTATCTTCCAGGAGTCCAAGGCCTAAATAGAAAGCAAATACGTATGGTAAGACCATGGCAAATGGAACGTAGAGTCCGGTTGAGAGTAGACCCATGGACTGGACAAAATCTATCTCCCCATCTATCAATGTTCCAATGATAATATCGAAGAGAAATCCACCACCTAAAATCTCGCCGAGTCCTTCAATGATCGGTTTATAAAGTATCACGAATATTGGATCGAAGAGATAATTTATCAATCCCTCGCCGATGAATCTGATAAATTCAAAAGCAGTTACCATTATTATAAGTGCTATGATGGCCCCACTCAAAGGTTTGATACTTGCATCACCCATTCGTTCTAATAAAGTGTGATGATGGTGGGTCACAGTCTGCACTTCTCTAATTATCTTACCAACCTCTGCCCATTGCTCATCCTCTGTACGTTTGGGGTGCAAGGGTTTCTTAGGATTAGTTGATGTCAGCTCTTTTATCCCTTCACCCGTAACAGCAACAGTTGGTACAACAGGTACACCAAGATGCTCTTCAAGTTTATCGACATCGATTATTATCCCTTTGTGTTTTGTCTCATCCCAGAGGTTAAGTACAACAATAGTCGGTATACCCTGCTCCAGAAGTTCGAGTGTTAAGTGGAGGTTACGCTCCAGATTTGTTGCATCCACAACATTGATGATCACATCACCCTCTTTTAGCATCTCTACTGCGACTTCCTCCGCCTTTGAAGTGGGTTCGAGGGTGTATGATCCGGGAACGTCGATTATCTCGGCCTTCTCCCCTCCAAACTTTACCGTCCCCTTCTTAAAATCAACAGTGGTTCCGGGGTAGTTCGATGTGATGACATTTAAACCTGTGAGTCTGGAGAAGATAACACTCTTGCCGACATTCGGATTGCCCATCAGTAAGATCTTCATATCTACGCATCCACCAAAACACGCATAGCCATACCCCTACCAATTGCAATCTGATTGCCATCCATCTCAACAATTATGGGGCCACCAACAGGTTGTTTTGTGATAATTTTTATATTTTTCCCTTCTCGTAGTCCCATTGATCTCATATGTCTTCGCTGGCCATGTCCACCGGTGATCTGGGTTATCATGCCTGATTGCCCGATATTCATCTCATCTAAAGAACTTTCCATCGTCACATCACCATTATTTAGGTAAACCTAACATTTATAGGTAAGTCTAACATTAAAGTATATATACTTTTTGCTCATTTTTGTAATACCAAAAGTAATATAAGTAATAATTAGTAACACATATTTTAATAAAGTTATGAGGATATGACTATGGAGATATTTAACAGCCGCATCGTAACCTTTGCAACTGAAAGAACTCTCAGAGGCATCGAATTCACAAAGATCGAACCTATGATCCTAGAGAGTAAACACATTGGTCTATATGTGCATACACCATTCGATCGAAAAAAGAGAAACCTTTTGTAGATGCTACGAAGAGGGACGTTTTCAGTTGATGAGTACATTAAAGCGACAGAAGATGGTCTGACTGTTTCAGTTTGGGTGTCATATCTTAAGGAAGAGTCGATGATGCATGGGTTCATGATGCGACTCAATGAAAATTGATTTGAAAGAAGTGAATTAACCCTCTCAACG
>JAXHTJ010000141.1:0-5583 GCA_034190245.1 Halobacteriota archaeon
GCATGGATAGAGTCTTTTAAAAGAGTTATGGTGAGGTTTGAACGCTTGGAGGTATGTTTCATGGCTGTGGTTAATCTGGCATCAATCAAGATGATATTGAGGGTTTTGAAATGAGTTCATTACTAAAAATACAAAAGTTATGGCTGGTATCGTAACGAAAGCCCATCCAAGTTTTGATAAATCGTATTTTTTTGTTTTATTTTTCAATCTTCGGCTCCATTTTATAACTCCAAGCCACTATACCCCGTACTTATAGGTACCAAGCTTGGTAGTAACCTTTTGCAGCCCTTCAGTGCAAAAGCTTAAGAAAAAAGCTTCGCAATAACCTTTTGTTTAGAAGCTTAACCAATAACCTTTTTACAAAAGGTTGAACAAAACTACGACCTATGGCTTGCGCCTTCGGCGGAAATTAAAGCCTTTAATGGGAATTGGAATCATTATAGCTGAAGATCTTTTTATGTACTGTTTTTCATGTATCATTTTTATTGAAGGGTTTGTAAATACATTTTTTATTGCACTCAACCCTGTTTATTCCATATCACTAATCCCTTATTTATTTTCCCTAACTAAAGGTCAATTAACAACCATTTAAGACTGGAGAATGTGAGAGGAGTGATTATAGAATCACAACATCCGAAAAACCTTCAAAGTGCCTGTCTTTTGTTATCAACTGCTGATTCACCGATCTTGCGCTTGCCATTATAATCCCATCAATGATCCCAAAGCTTTTATTCTTCTGTTTTTCTTCAAAGGTTATGTTAGCAGCCTCATAGCAGATGTTCGATGTCAGATCGACAGTATTAGCAATCTTTTCTATATTCTCCTTTAAGACTTCAATATCTTTTCCATTACGTTTGCACCACATTGCAACCTCTGCATAAGTAACAATTGAGATAAAAGCATCATCTTCTTTTATGGCTTCTAAAACCTTTGTCCCTAGCTTACTTCCGAGAAACAATTCTATTACGGCACTGGTATCCAGAAACATTAAAGCTCCCTATCCCCACGATCAATACGTTCAAAACCCTCGGCACCTTTAAAAAGCCCAAAAACATCCTCTAAAGCCTTTTGGCGGCCAGGGTTTATAATGGAGATCTTAATTTTCTGACCCTCCTTCAACTTCTTGGATTTAACTACCTCCCTAGGAATTAGTGCCCAGAGTGAATTTCCAATCCTGGTTATTTTAGATTCGATTATGTCTGACATTATAGACCCTATATAGAGTTAAACTGTTTAACTATATAAGAGTTTTGGGTATGTGGTTGTTTAAAGAGTATAGAACATGCCTTAACAGATCATCATTATACTACCAGCATCTTCTCTTTTAAATCCTGTTTCTGGATCATATCCAGTCCCATGTTCAATTTCTTCTTTTGAAATATGACATGACCAATTCCTCTTTTTTCGTCAAAACCAACCTGATTTTCATATTTTTTCGGAACAGAGATCACATAATAGTAAAAGTCTTTCTTGATCTTCAGGAATTTTTTTCCTCTCAAAAATATGAGATCCATCCAACTGCTTTTAAGCTTTCTCTAAAAGACCAGTCAGATTATAAATATCAATACTTCCCTTACCATTTACGAGTTCAAGGGCTATAAACCTAATGTACAAAGCCCCGGGCGTGATTCGAACACGCGACCTAGTGATTACAAGTCACTCGCTCTGCCAGGCTGAGCCACCGAGGCAAACTTTTGATGAGGTTTTGAACAAAACCACCACCTATAGCCGCTACGCCATAGGTCACCCCTCATTTGGAGACATTTGGCTCTGAGACCCATCTAAAGCTACTCAAACAAGGAAGGACTTATAGATAAAAGAAGTTTACGATAGAAAGGTTTTCAAGTAAAATAGTGTGGGTGTATCGCATCATCACAGGCACGGAGTATAAATGTTAATCATCTAAAAAATAAAATTATATACTCGGATGAAAAAAGATTTGAAAGAACCCATCACGGTAGAAGAATCCCCTGTAATGCTGAAGAAGAGACTTGACATCATAGACCCAAGACTGAGCAATGTGTTTTTACCCTGGGCTCGCGAGCATCCGAAGTACCTGCAATCCTTCATTCATCTGGCCCGTGCATACGGTAAAACCGAGCGATCTCGTGCAAAAGAGATGGCGAATGGACTAAGGGTGCCACCGTTTTTGATCTTGAGCATCACCTCCCGATGCAATCTTAATTGTGCTGGATGCTTTGCCGCTGCTACTGGAACCATAGATCAAGAGATTGAGGAGGCAGAAACAAAGGTAGGTTCTTCGCTTAATCTGGAAGAATGGCGTGCCATCCTCACAGAGGCAAGCGAGCTGGGTGTCTTCTGTTTTGTCATTGCCGGAGGTGAACCGTTCCTCTTTTCAGGACTGCTTGATCTGTGCGAAGAGTTCGACGATAGATTATTTCTGATCCTGACGAACGGCACTGCCTTAACTGAGGCGGATTATGAGCGTTTAAAAAGACTTGGTAACATCATGATAATCGTCAGCATCGAAGGGGAGAGAGAGCTGACCGATTCGCGTCGGGGTGAGGGTATTTATGAAAAGGCGATGAAGACGCTCAAGGAGCTGGATGATATCGGAGTTCTCACGGGAATCTCAGTCACGATCAACCGCATGAACTTCAAGCACTGGATGGATCCTAAAAATATCGATTTCTTCATCGAGGAAGGTGTACGTCTCATGGCCCTCATCGAGTACATACCACTAACACCTGTACTCGATTGTGGACCTGGTCCCATCGATGACACGAGTGGATGGGATGTAATAAACGATCATACGCTCATGCTTACACCGGAAGAGCGCAGACGTTTCAGGTCTCAGATAATCGATTATCGAAGAACAAAACCGATATATCTAATCCATTCTCCGGGTGATGAAGAATTCTTCGGAGGGTGCGTATCAGCCGGGAGAGGTTTTGCACATATTACGCCATCTGGAGACCTGACACCCTGTCCGGTATCAAACATAGCGACACACAACCTAAAGATAGATAAGTTACGTGATGGACTTGCCAGTCCGCTGTTCAAGAAGATATGTGAAAACGAGCACCTCCTTGAGACTGATGGCATGCCTTGCGCTTTGTTTGCACACCCCAAAGAAGTTGAAGCGCTCGCTAAATCTGTTGGCGCCTATCGAACAGATATCAGGAAGAGATAGCTTAATGTTACTTAGTAGATATTTAAGATAGAGCAAACAAGAGGTGTAAGAGTTGAAGCTAAACCATACAATTTTGGTTCTTGTGATCGTTTTGGTGGGAACTTCCGGCTGTCTGAGTTCAGATCTTGAAGAAACAGTTTACGTAGATGCCTCCTCTGCAGGCAAAGAGGTTGAACTATCACTTGGCGACACACTTGTGATAACTCTTAACTCCAACCCCACAACGGGTTTCAGGTGGAACCTGACCGAGATGAGCGACGGAAGTGTCTTGCGATTATCTGGTAACGAATTTGAGCCTCCTGAGGCAAGTGATCCTCCTTTAGTTGGGGCTGGTGGTAGAGAGGTATGGACCTTCAATGCCATTAAAGCAGGCAGCAGCATCATATCGATGGAATACAGCAGGCCATGGGAGGAAGAGACAGAACCGGCTGAAACATTCAACCTGACCATAGTTGTCAAGTAGAGCCGCAGAGATGAAGGATATATCTCATCTAGCAAGATTCATATTCAAACGATGTTTTATATAAAATACATCATCATATTCTTTTAAGGAGCAACTGAAGCAATGAGAGTTACTGTAGCCCAACTGAATCCAATTATAGGGGACATCGACGGAAATTTTTCGAGGCTTGTGGAGGTATTAGGCCAATTTGGCAAGGACTCCGATCTGATCGTCTTTCCGGAACTTTTTCTCTCCGGTTACCCACCAAGGGATCTTCTGGAGAGACCTGGATTTATAAAGAAGGCTCAAGCAACTATTCGAGAGATAGCTGAGATATCGACCGACTATCCACAGACAGGGGTGCTTGTAGGCTCACCCGTACCAACTGAAAAAGAGATAAAGAAAGGGCTCTACAACTCGGCTCTGCTGATCCACCAGGGTGAGATACTGATGAATCAGCACAAATCCCTTCTGCCATCGTACGATGTCTTCGATGAGGCGAGATACTTTGATACCGCAATTGAGATTGATGTTGTGCCATTCAAAGGCGAAGTTCTCGGGATATCGATCTGTGAAGACGCTTGGAATGATTCGATGCTATGGCCGAAGAGGCTCTATTCTTTCGATCCGATAGAGGTTCTTGCAAGGAAAGGGGCCACGATATTTATAAACATCTCATCATCCCCGTTTTACGTGGGGAAGGAAGAGATACGATACCGGATAATTACAAATCATGCAAAAAGACATAAAATTCCATTCGTAATTGTAAATCAGGTAGGCGGCAATGACGAACTCATATTTGACGGTAGAAGTATGTGTGTTGACAGGAGAGGAGAACCCATTGAGATCTTCCCATCGTTTGTAGAAGAGGTGAAGACCATCGACATGAATAAATCTGGAACTACTGGTTTATTTGTTGTCCAGGATAAGATCAAGTCTGTTTATGATGCGCTGATTCTGGGGATCAGAGACTACATGAGAAAGTGTGGTTTCTCTAAAGCCATCGTTGGTCTATCAGGTGGGATAGATTCTGCTGTAACCTGCTGCCTGGCTGCGGAGGCTTTAGGTAGCGAAAATGTCCTGGGTGTCTCCATGCCCTCGCCATACTCCTCAAAGGGAAGTGTTGACGACTCAAGGAGACTTGCAGAGAATCTCGGAATTGAGTTCAAGGTGATACCGATATCTGATATATACAACTCATTCTCTCTATCTTTGGAGGGGCATCTACAACTTGAGAAGGGAGAGGTAGATCTTGCACTGGAGAACCTACAGGCCAGAATTCGCGGTAATATCCTTATGACACTCAGTAACGAGTTCGGATCCCTCGTCTTTTCCACAGGAAATAAGAGCGAGATTGCAGTCGGTTATTGTACTCTTTATGGGGATATGAGCGGAGGGCTCAGTGTCATCTCCGATGTGCCGAAGACTATGGTTTATGAGCTGGCAGATTATATAAATAGAGATTCAGAGATAATCCCGGAAGAGATAATAAGAAAACCACCATCAGCAGAGCTAAAACCTGACCAACGAGATCAAGACACACTTCCGCCTTACGACGTCCTTGATGGGATACTATACCATTACATAGAAGAAGGTCGCCCTATGGAAGAGATCGTAGATCAAAATTTTGAGTCCGAGACTGTGAGATGGGTGATTGAGGCCGTCAAAAGAAACGAGTACAAGAGAAGGCAAGCAGTCCCCGGACTGAAGGTGACCACAAAAGCATTTGGGGTGGGGAGAAGAATGCCAATAGCGGCAAAATATGATGTTTAGGAGTGGAATATTTCAAAAAGTATTGAAAGACTGAATATGGATTGCTTTATACGGCTGTGGGACAAAAATAAAATCTACTTCACCCTCTCATTATCTTTGGTAATTACCACATAAACCCTCCTCCCAATATATTTTTTCGGAACATCTGCCTTGGCAGAAGTCCCAAACGGAGTAACAACTCTCTCTAAAAATCCTTCTATTTCGTTGTCTTTCA
>JAXHTJ010000142.1:0-5519 GCA_034190245.1 Halobacteriota archaeon
TAATTCCCGCCGCAGGCGGAGATGGCCTATGGCGCAAGCCATAGGTCGTGGTTTTGAATAAACTTTTTTCAAAAGTTTATTGGTCAAATTTTTTAACAGATGAAAGCCTATTTGAAGATATGCCAAGAGAGATGGAGACTGTAGAGATAAACAACTCAAGATTGATACTCATCACAGGTGACATCACAGAACAGGAGACACAAGCCATTGTTAACGCCGCCAACTCGGGCCTACTCGGTGGTGGTGGTGTGGATGGCGCTATACATAGGGCTGGTGGACCAAAGATACTGGAAGAGTGCAAAAGGATCCGCGAAGAGCAGGGAAAGTGCCCCACGGGAGAAGCCGTAATCACATCCGGTGGCAATCTTAAAGCGAAGTACGTGATTCACACGGTCGGGCCGATCTGGCAGGGAGGCTCATCAGGCGAGGAGGGGCTACTCAGAAATGCATACCACAACAGCTTATCGCTTGCAACGAAGAATAATATTACTTCAATATCATTTCCATCGATAAGCACGGGAGCTTACCGTTTTCCGATAAAGCGCGCTGCAGAGATAGCACTTGGCACAGTGATCGAGTATCTACAAAGTAACGATCTTGAAGAGGTACGATTCGTTCTATTCAGCGATCGTGACTTTCAGATTTACAGGGACGCTCTGAAGAAGGCGATATAGAGGTCACAGATGAAGCTTGTAGCCTATGATCTAGAGGGCGTGCTCGTGGATAGAAGAAGCATCTGGATCGATATCAGCAAGATCACTGGCACCTTTGAGCTGAATCAAAAACATAGAGAGAGGTATGTCAGGGGCAAGATATCTTACCGGAGATGGTCCGATATAGTTGTTTCATCCTGGAATGGTTTCAGTGTGGATATTATCGAGGAACTTATAGCCGGTACACCACTTATGGATGGTTCGGAGCAGACGGTTAAAAAGATCAATGAGATGGGGCACAACCAGGGTATAATAAGCAATAGCATCACCCTGCTTGCAGATAGGATCGGTGAGAGACTTGGGATGGATAGAGAGTATATATCGGCGAATGTACTTGGAGTGGATGATGGTAAACTGACGGGAAAAATGAGCGTATATCACGGATGGGAGGACAAGGTGAAGACCTTGAGGAGATATGCAAGCAGAATGCGTATAAGTATGAAGGACACAGTCGCAGTTGGAGATGATATCAATGATATGGAGATGATAAAAGAATCTGGCCTTGGTATTGCTTTCAACCCAAAAAGCGATCTACTTGAAGAAGCAGCCGATGTTGTTATTAAGGAGAAGGATCTAAGGGCTATACTACCGTATATAAAGGATTAGGAAGAGTGCTTAAATGAATCGCATCACCTCACCAGACTCAATAGAAGAAGACTTTGATTATGATATGAGTCTACGCCCGAGAAGCTTCGATATCTTCACAGGGCAGACCAAGGTGAAGGAGACGCTTGAGATATTCACTGATGCGGCGAAGAAGAGGGGTGAAGCTCTGGATCACGTGCTTCTGCATGGGCCACCCGGACTTGGAAAGACGACACTTGCACATATCATCGCAAATGAGATGAGTGTGAGCATTACCACAACATCAGGTCCGGCAATTGAACGTCAGGGGGACCTGGCAGCAATTCTAACAAACCTTCAAGAGGGAGATGTGCTCTTCATAGACGAGATACACAGGCTGAATCGCACGGTTGAGGAGATGCTGTACCCCGCGATGGAGGACTTTGCACTCGACATCATCATCGGTAAGGGTCCAAGCGCACGCTGTATAAGGATCGATCTCCCAAAATTTACGCTTGTTGGGGCAACAACAAGGGCCGGACTTATAACTTCTCCACTCAGAAACAGATTCGGTATAATCAGTCATCTCGATTTTTACGATATGGATGACCTGGAAAAGATTGTGAATAGGTCTGCGCATGTTCTGGAGATAGATATCGATTCGGGTGGTGCAAAAGAGATTGCAAAAAGGTCGAGAGGTACACCGAGGGTCGCAAATCGTCTCTTGAGACGTGTGCGTGATTATGCCCAGGTTAAAGCTGATGGTGTGATAACCCAGAACGTTGCCGATAAAGCACTCACGATGCTGGGGGTGGATGAGATCGGTCTTGATGAGATGGATAAAGAGATTCTGCGTACAATAATAAAGAAGTTTGATGGTGGTCCGGTTGGGATAGATACGATAGCAGTAGCAGTAGGAGAGGAAAAAGATACAATCGAGGATGTTTATGAGCGGTATCTGGTGCAGATAGGATTTGTAGATCGAACGCAGAGGGGAAGAAAGGCGACCAGACTGGCCTACGAACACCTGGGAGAGGGACTAAATAAATATTTATAATCATCCAAGTGTATAAAAGAGATGAGTGATAAAGAGATGAAGAAAGAGATTCTTTTAATCTTGCTTGTTGTAAGCTTGATTGTACAATTGGTGGTGGGAAGTGCGAGCGCTGAATACAATGGCGATAGCAATCTAATCAATTATGGCACTACTAATCTAGTGCTGAGAGGCCAGACGTTGACCTTTAACAACAACGACTCGGGACACACAATAATTGGAAAGAGTGGTGAATTAGAGAGAAGAGTTATCACTACTGCAATTAACGGTCTAGACTCTTCGATATTTCCGGAGATGGGTGTATACTTCATAGATTCCAACCCTTCCACTTCTGGCGGTTACGATCCTGGAGAAACGATCCTATCCGTAAACGATCCTATTCTGGTCTTGCATCTTAAAAGGGGCTCCTTAGACATCTCTGATGCTCCTTTCGTCACAATAGGTGACATATTGACGGTGGATATAACGAGCAATCTGGATACCGCCAATGATACGGTCTCCCTTAAAGTTATACGACTATCCGATGGCGTTGAGATAAATCAGGATGGAGCTGGCCATTACCTCAAAGACAGGAGCATCTCGTATCTTGATGGTCTCAACTTCGATACAAGTAACCTGAAGACCGGAGACTATGATTTCTATCTACAAACAAAGAGTAGTGCTGCGCAGGGACTTGACTTACGATCTGAATCGGTTTCACTTGCGGATGAAACGTCCCCACACAAAGATGATGATGAAGGAGAAGATACTGTTCCACCGCAGATCCCAACGAACGAGCATGGTAGAACGACATCTGAAATTTTGATACTCTCGAGTGATGGGAAGGTCTCCCTTTCAATTCCGAAGGAAACATTGGTAATTGACTCAAAAGGAGAAGTGGTAAAAGAGATAAATATCACACATATCACACCGATGGAGGATGATTCAAATACAAGTGCTGCATACAATATATCAATTGATATTTTAACCTTCGATCCGCCGGTTGACCTTATCGTGGAGTACGATCCGGAAAAGATACCAAAGGGTGCGAATGAATCAGATATTGTAATAAAGATGTATATAGATGGAGAATGGGCATCATTTGAAACGATGGTTGATGAATCAGAAGATACGGTAAGTGCAAAGATAGATCGCCTCAATAATTTTGCTCTATTTGCAGAAGTTAAGGTATCACCTTCACCTACAATGGTTCCCACGCCAACGGTAACGACAGAACCACCTGAAGAGTCTACGCAGGAACCCACACTTCAACCAGATGCAGTGCAGGAACCTGAAGAAGAGCCCGGGTTTGGAGCGGTATTTACGATAACGGGATTACTTGCTGTGGCATATCTTATGACAAGGCGAGATAGAAGATAGAGAAATGTGCTTATGCCGAGGTAGCAAAGCGGACTAATGCGCCGGTCTTGAGAACCGGTGGGGCGACGCCCCTCAAGGGTTCAAATCCCTTCCTCGGCGTCCGATTTTTACCAGAATGACAGAGATACCAGTATTAATACTATCTACAAAATCGATAACATTAGTGAAATTGATACTGATAATATTATTGAAGAGTTTTGAAGTGATATAGATTCTGACTAAATGTTTTGATTAATGCCATATACTATCCCCTCTATTTTTAGAGTAAGAGAAGAAAAAAGGAAAGGTGGATAAGTCTGGGGAAGGTATATATTGACTCAGAACAATAAAAATTCAAAACCACAGTATAAAGGCCCTGTGACTTAAGTACGGGGTATATTGACTTAAGACATGATTGATGCCTAATTCAGTCGGATTTAGAATTGGTGAAAAACATGAATGGAAAAATCGCGAAATTGTTTTCTTTTGGACTTATGTTGATATTATTGATGGGTGGAACAGGAACTATTTCCGCCTTTTCAGATTCAGGTGGTGAAGATTGGGAATATTACAGAGAGATTACAATAAGCGAGAATTCAGGTGAAACGCTTACTGATTATCAGGTGCTATTGGAATTAAATGAGTGGAATTTCCCAACAAAAGCGCAAAGCTATGGTTCTGATTTAAGATTTGAAGATTCTTATGGTAAAGAATTGAATTATTGGACTGAAGAATGGGACACAGGTGCAAAGTAGGCGAAGATTTGGGTGAAAGTGCCGAGTATTCCTGCAAATGGAGACGTGAAGATAAATATGTGGTACGGAAATTCGGGTGCAAGTGCAATTAGTAATGGCAGTGCAACTTTCGAGTTCTTTGATGACTTTGAGGACGGTGATTATACAAGCAATCCATCATGGATAGTTGTTAGTGGGGAGGGGAATTGGAGAGCTTCAAACAAGTATCTGGAGACCCCAAACATTGATGCGGATAATTCAATTAAAAGTAATGTTTCATACGTGAACACAGGCAGTTATGAATGGCAATATAAAGCCGCTTTTAAAAACCTGAACGGTTGGCAAATGAGACAAGACGAATTTATGCATTGCAATGATGGAACCATTAAACCATGATGGGTAGCAATGGTTTTTTTATGCTTCAGTATACTGAAAAAGGGAGTGGAGGAAGGCCAAATTATTTTATTGAGCTTGGTCATTGGGATGAAGATACAAATTGGCACATATCTAAAGTGGTAAAAGACGGATATAGTTGGGAACTTTTCATGGATGGAGTTTCAAAAGGAACAGCTACTCAGCCTGTTAATTTCAGTCCAAATTCATTTTTATTAAGAAGCCATAGCTGGAATGGCGCAAATGCGGGGTATAAATGAGACAATATTTGCGTTCGTAAATATACTCCTTCAGAACCACGTTTAAGTATGGGAGCAGAAAGAACCACAGATTCAAAGCAGACTGCATACAATCTAATAGACTCAGTTTCAATAAAAGTAGAAAAATTAAAACAAAAAAATATGGGTGTAACGCTAATTGAAGAGGATTTGAATGGCGCTAGGGATGCCTACAACTCTGGAAAATATGATGAAGCAATTGAATTTGTAGAGAATGCTAATAAAATGGCTGAAGGTGCCTATAAAACATTATCTGAGCACATCGAACCTGCTCAATATGCGATTGATGAGGCAAAATCAATATAGTTTAGAGCAAAACTTTTCATACTATATAAACTTATTTATTATATGCCCAGAAGGAAGTATGAGGTTGTAAGGCACTTAACCGTAGAAGATCTCGACATTATAATAAAGAAATTGGAGAAAAACATAAGAGTCCTGAAAA
>JAXHTJ010000143.1:0-5518 GCA_034190245.1 Halobacteriota archaeon
TTTCAGGACTCTTATGTTTTTCTCCAATTTCTTTATTATAATGTCGAGATCTTCTACGGTTAAGTGCCTTACAACCTCATACTTCCTTCTGGGCATATAATAAATAAAGTTTATATAGTATAAAAAGTTTTGCTCTAAACTATAAATTTTTGAAGAAATTAGCGGATGTTAAGTGTCAAAGATGGGTTAAGAAAGATACTCAAAGAGGCAGGGGAAGATATGACATCAATCAGGGCACTGGACATACTCGACCGCATAAAGCGTGTGGAATTCAGCCTGAGAGATGGACAAGAAATGATAGTCAGAACCACACAATTTACAGACCAACAGAAAGAGATTATATCGATAATCGGTGTTGCGCCGGTCGGAATTTAAATAGTATTGAAGATAGATATAAACTAAATGTTTGAGGGATAGATCTTATTTACTGATCAATATAGTGAAGTAAGAATCACTCAAAACCTCCAAACATCACCCCAACCAACTCACCCCATCTTAAAGATGTAAACGATTTAAATAGCGGTTAATCCACCTTCTTGAACATACTGCTCGGCGCTCCGCACACAGGGCAATTTGATGGGGCAGCTCCTTCTTCTGGATGACCGCAGTTCAAACAGACATAGTACTCCTTCACCTCAACATCCCCGCCCTTTTCTAAATGCTCGATAGCGTCTTTATACATGTTCTCATGGGTCTTCTCGACCTTTTTGATCCATGTGAAGCTAATAATGGCATCTGTTCTATCTTCCTTTCTTGCGTCTTCCAAGAATTTGGGGTACATCTCAGCTGCTTCGTATTCCTCTCCCTTCATCGCCTCTTTTAGATTTTCTTGAGTAGGACCAACTCCACCCATAGCCACGATCTGATTTAGTGCATGAACGGTCTCGGATTCTGCCGCAACCCTGAAGATCCGTGCAATATTTGGAAAGCCATCCTCTTCTGCCTGCTTGGCAAAGGCCAAGTATCTACGGTTTGCCTGGCTTTCCCCTGCGAAGGCTGTTTTTAGATTCTCATCTGTAACGGACATTTTTACCACCATTCCAAGAATTGCTTTTGGTACTTTAAGTTTTTTTAATTGCGTTCATTGATACTTCACTTAAATTTTTTTAACTGAACGAAAGAGAGCTATAAAAAGGTCATCTGAATGCTATATCTCGTCAAATACAATATCTTCCCACTCCCGCTCACCCAGCACAACCTGAAACTCAATAGGGGTGAGCATAGGCCTACTAAATCGACTGATATCGTCGATTGCAATTCTAGGGCACGCGGTGCTTACAAAACAATCGACTTTTAATGATAAAAGTTGATCAGGATCGAACTCGTCAAGCATTATCAGATAGGCATCTTTTCCGGTTTCTTTAGCCTTTCTGAAGAGCTCTTCTGCAAGCGACATTCTATTCTGACCCTCTTTTGATGAGATCAATATACCGAAGGAGCCTGCATCAAGAGCTCTTCCGATTACGGCATATCTCTGGCGCATGATCCTTTCTGAATCCGCAACCCTGACCTCATTCATCAAAGGATCGGCAATTACTACCCTTTTACCGGTTGCAATAGATGTTCCTACAGGATGAAATTCTCCGCTTCCTATGAAGAGGAGCTCATCGCAATCTACTCTTGCAGCGGAGTAGTTGCAACCGAGTACCTGACCCGGATATTTGATCCGTGAGTCACCATAACCGATCACAACATCTTTTCCGGCCCGGGACAATATCCCTTCTGCATCGTTTAATGTGTGTGCATGCTGCACGGTTGTTATCAGGCCGATAGTCCCCCCACTCAACGTTTCCAACGCTTCTTTTACGACTGGCCTGACATCAACATCAGACAACACTTCTACAAATACAACCTTCTCATCCTTCGTGATTTCAGAGTGCCCAAAATGAAATAGTAGATCAACCGACCTCTTCAAGTATTCGTCTACGTCACAGGCTCCGTAAGACGATTTACCTGAGATTATAACCTCTGCACCTGTCTCGGATTCAATCTCTCTTGCAATGTAAAATAGGTGTTTAAGACCCGCAGGAAACTGAAGACCAACAGTTTTTGCACCACTTTCATTTACCAGGCAGGTAACGTCCATTAAATCAATATACCAATCAGTTTTATTCTCTTTATGGGGCCGATCAGTCATCAATACTACAATCTACACCAACTGGTAAATAATGATCTACTTAGGAGTAATATAACGTAAAAGGTATGCAGATTATATCTGCATCCTCGAGATTTGAAGGTACTTCACTCTGCTTTATTCAGGAATATCTCCATCGATGAAACGTTGATTATGTCTCCACCTTCTCTTTGAATCTCTTCAGTGCTGATCTTGATGTCCTTTACCTGCACAGAAGGTAAAAATTTGTTTTTGACTACTTCTGCCGTATCAACTGCTTTGGAGATGGCTCTACCCCTCGCCTTAATTGCCACTTCATCGCTCCCGTCGTTAAATTGTGTTACTACCGCCAAGACGTAGTTCATCACAGGTTTTTGTCCTACGAATATGACGTTGTTCTCTAATGTCATTTTGATCTACCTCCAACAAAGATTGTTGCTATTGCACCTCTGATAGTTATTCCACAATCTCAAACTATATTAAATTATCGGAAAAATGATCACTGGCATTCAATTCAAAGCCTATAATCGGATGTTCAAGTCCAAAGTTCACGATCACTTCAGGATGAAGCTCCCCAAAGGTTGCTATAAAATCACCCGTAGCAAGTCTAACATCGGCCCTCCTGCCATCCAGAAAAGACGGGTTTTCTGATTCGGTCATCTCAAATTTCAATCCCAGTTCCCTGAGCACTGATTCAACTACAGACCTGATCTCCGCAAAATTTGCATTTGAGTGTATACAGGCTCCGGCAAGGTTCAATCTATTTTTGGAATCTACTACAACATCACCTATCTCAAATAACCTCTGTGGTAACTCCCTATGCTTGTTAAGTGACAATATATCAATCAAGTTTGGTAAGATCGATGGTCTCAGCATGGAGTATTCCTCGCTTATCTGATGTTTGACACGGATGACAGTATCATCTATCTCGGATCGCATCTTTTCGAAGTGTTTCCGCTCGTTAGTGAGCGTGAATGTCATCACCTCGTAATAGCCAAGCCCCACCATAACTTCTCTCAACTGAACCTCGAGATCTCCCAGGGGGTGTGTCTCGCCTACGGTCATCGTCTTGGGGAAGATGGCCTCAATTTTATCGTATCCATATCCGATTGTGATATCCTCGATTATGTCCCAAGGATGGAGAATGTCCGCTCTATATGCAGGAACTTTCACCTGTATAATCCCGCCATCCATCAACTTTGCACCAAATCTCATCTTCTCAAGGCACTCGATACACTGGGCCTCGGTCAGTTCAACTCCTATCAGCTTTTGAACCTCTCTCACATGCAGATCCCACAGGGTAGGGTTCAGATCTGGAGTCTGTTTTTCACCCTCGTCCAGAATAAGTACTGATTCAATAAAGCCACCTCGTTCTGCAAGCGCGGTCACAACGATATTCTGTGCAATGTTTATGGAGTGACAATCTAGACCCGTAACATCAAGGAGTACGTCTTCTGTGCTCTCTGTAACTCTTGTCAATTCTCCATTTATGATCGGTGGAAAGGATAGAACACTCCCTTCTGAATCAAGAATCAGAGGGTACTTATCCATCCCTTCGAGGATGCTGGCAAACTTTACGCCTTTCGGATGCTCTCTAAGTATCTCATCCATCGTCATCTCTTCGTCATAATCGAGTGGAACAAATGAAAAACCTGGATCTTCTGCCAGATACCTGAAGGGAGGCTTAACCTTCGATAGGTCGTGAACGCCAATAGAGACTTTCTTCCTGTTACGACCGATCCCCCAATGCAGGTCCTCCTGCATCCCCATCAGCGACTCTATAACCTCAGTAGTTATATTGAGGCCTCTGACAACAGCGGAGACGACAAAGGGGCGTACAGGCTTAACTGATGGTTCCACATGTATCTTTATATCTGACTCCTTAACGTCATAGTTCGGAAGCCCGGTCTCCACTCCCAGAAATCCACGCATGGCACGCGCCACTCCCTCGACGCTGAAGAGATCAGGTCTATCCGGAAAGAACTCGATGTCCACATAATCCTCTTCGATCCTCTCAATATCGGCACCAATCATAGGTATCCTATTTAGTATCTCGTCTCTTCGGGCACCTGTAAGTCGCTCAAGATCCGCATAATTGAGTGTTACAACCGGCATCTCCACATCTCGCTACTTCTATCGTAGTTCATCTACTTCAACTTATACTTATTATTCTCCCTCTTAAATACTATCTTCTCTTCTCGCTCCAACTTTTCCAGATACCCTATCATGGCACCCCTTATGAAGTGAGGGAACCTGACCTTGTAGATAGAAATTATCAATTCATCAACCGTTTTTTCCCCTTTCCCGAGTAATTCTAATATCTCCCTCTCACGCTCCAGTTTATGATCTATCGACTCCATAATCTTCTCGTAGGGACTCTCTATAATTTCTCCATGAGCAGGTAAAATCAGCTTCATATCAAGCTTTAACAGGCGGTGTAAAGAGTTAAGGTACTCAGTCATATTCCCGAAAGACCCTGACCCCACATAGGTGGTGGCGGTATCAAGGACGTTATCCCCTGAAAATAAGATCTTCTCTTTTTCATTATAGAGGCATATGTGGCCCGGGGCATGGCCAGGTGAGTGTATCACCCTAAGTTTAGCAGCTCCTAGGTCTATGATTTCATTATCCTCAAGATACTCGTCTACTTTTGATGGTTTTATGGGGGGTATTCCTCTTTTACTCATCGCCCCGGGATTTTCTATCATTGGGGCCGCCACTTTATGGGCAGCTATTCGAGAGTCTGTGATCATCTTTATTCCTGCATTCCCACCAATGTGATCTATGTGCTCGTGTGTGTTGATTATCATGCCAAGATTACCAAAGCTCTCCATCTGCTTATATATCGTCTCAATACTGGGCCTATCTCCAACACCTGTATCAATAAGCGCAATTTCGTCCCCGCAGACCAGATAGACATTCATCGATGGCGTTGCGGAGAAAGGCATTTTGAGCTTGATCTGGATCGTCTTTTCGCCAACTTGCATGTATCTTACCTTTTTATCACTCTCTTTACCTAATATTGTATAACGTCACGAGGTGGCTTTATCTTTCCGATTTGAGAGTAGTAATAGAGAAGATTACTCCCTTAAAGATATGCTGTCGCTGTCAATTTTTATAACCCTGATATTCGTATTTAAAGTTACGAATAGTGGGTTATGGCTTATGCGTTAGAGTTGTTGGGAACAGGGTTGGGGCAGAAGGGATTTTAAGTACTATTTGAAGTAAATGATGATACGGCTATAATAAAACCACAGAATGACGAAGAGATTTCAGAACTTTTGAAGCTGGACGAGTATATTGATCTGATGATACCTAGAGGATCCAATGCTCTTGTGAGGTACATCAAGGAGAATACCAAGATTCCGGTCCTCGGGCACTCCGACGGGATCTGTCACGTATATG
>JAXHTJ010000144.1:0-5517 GCA_034190245.1 Halobacteriota archaeon
CCTCTGGCTCCAGAATGTCTGTTTAGTAATCTGAAGTGACCGTTGGTTCTGTGTCGAGATTGCCATAAAACTTGAACTTCCGTGATTAGGACATGATAGCCGATGTGACAACCAGCGCTGTTACTTCTGCTGGTTAATTGTAAGATCATTCTAATGATGACGGTGGTCACATTAGAGATCAGTAGAGAAGCGAGATGTAACTTGACACTGCACCCATCGCGAATGTGCCCGTTGAAAGCAGCATGATGTTTGATAATAGTGTGTAGAATGTTGTAGAAGATGATGATGATGATATTATGTTGCCTGGTTTGCCCGCACTTATTTCTTCTTCTGAAGATGGTGTTTAGGATTTGCAAAATGAGTAGATCTTGAATTTGCGTGGTTAGGTTGATCATTTTTAATCTTTGATCTATTAGTAGAACCAGTAGATGACGTAGATGAGGAATGATATGTAATTGTTGATGCGTAGATCATAGGAATCTTAAGAGTTGAGTGACCGTGGATAACGTTCAGATCTTTTGTAGTAGCAATTAGAATCTAGATTGAATGAGCGTTTGTAGTAGTAAGAGTTGGCTTATTAATAGTAGCTTTCTGAGTAGCAACGTGTGTATGAGAATCATTTATAGCGTGCATAGCAAGAAATTGATAGCTTGCGCATTTTGTCAACTGTTTTACCTTCTTCTTGTGCGAGTAGTGGTGATGGTGACCGTGTTGTTCCTTTACCCGGTATGCATTAGAATGTTGAAAGTGCAGTAGATGTTGATGCGTTGGCTAGTGGTTTGAGTAATGTCTAAGTTGGTATGGCTGGTGTTGTTGGTAGTTAAAATATTGATGTTTTGACTGGTTAACCGTTAGCGGAAGCTAGTGGAAGTGCACCCACGTAACAACCACAAAGCTCTGCTCAAGTGAACGTGCGTCCCTCGCTGGTTCCATCTTCAATCAAATTGGAGAAACCATAAACGTTCAGCGGTAAACACTCAGAGATTTAAAATTTCATCTTTGAGATCCGCCAGTACATTGACACTGTAAACTTAGGTAGTGGTGGTACTGCCTGCCGGTTCATTGCAAGTTACCTCAAAGGTTAAGCCTAAACTTGGTGGCGTGCCTATAGTGAGGAGAACCGGTAGTCAGGGTTAACAATTTTTGATACTCTTGACGTTGACACAATGCTCCACGATCTCGAATAACAATTCAGTGATTCAGATCGTGAGATGCGAGTCAGAGAAAAATTGCTTAACCTCAAACAAACAGGGACTTTGTAAGAGTATATTACATTGTTCCGCTAGTATCAAATTGAACTTGGTACATAGCGTTTGTCTGATGCTACTGCTCTTCACTTATTCCAGTTAGGTCTTAGATCTCACATTCGTTATTAAGTTATGATGTAGAGACCGTCCACTTTATCTGAAGCGATTTTGTAAGCTTGTGCTGTGTACAGCCCGTATGCAATGTCTTTTGGTGGTTAAAACAATGGTTAGTAGCGTGGAAATGGTAGTGGTAGATAATTCCGTAAGAAGTCTCGTGGTGGTTTTTCACGTGGTTATGGTTAGCAACGTTTTAACCCTGGTCGTTTTGATAACATTTCGTAGTATAGTAACACCAAATATAAGGGTAGTGCGCCCATGGTGCTTGGAAATGTGTAGAATGGTGATGCCCGTAGGAATGGTGGAAATAGTACTCCTAGGAATCGTACTGATGTTGTGTGTTATAACTGTGGTTAACGTGGACACATGAAACGTGACTGTTTTAAGTTGAATGGTGGTGGTTCACGTGGTGGTAAAACTTAGTTTGGTGCCAATAATATGGCAACTGTTGATGGTAGCGGTACTGTTGTATTGCCAAATGGTGTACCTGTGAGTGGTTAGTAGTTTACCGGCGGTAAAGCTGGTCCTTCTTCGTTGAAGCAGCCAAAAAACTGATTGGCCTGCAACTGTTGGGAACGTTACCTGCTGAAAACACTTTGATTGGAGTTGGTGGTCGTGTCCGTGGTAGATTACTTAGCTTTTTGTTCGACACTGGTGCAAGTTGTAATTTTATTTCTGCTGATTTGACCCGGGAACTGAATTTGTGGAAATTTGTTTCAACAGATACTAGTAGTGTGCGTTTAGCTAATGGAAAGGAGCTTTCTTGCGTTGGAACTATTGAGTTGTTTATTAAATTTCCTAAGTTTAGGTGGAAATCATAGTTCTTCATTTTGGATTGCCCTGTTCCTTTGATATTAGGCATGCCGTTTTGTAGAGATCTCTAGCCTTTTGTGGATTGGACGGACCATAGAGTTTTTGTCAAAAATTGCGATCGCTATGTGGAGTTGCGCACCACACCTATTGACAAGTATGATAATTAGTAAAGTTGTGTTGTTGGTGACCAAGGGCGTGTTTCTTAACACGTGGTTGCTGAGTTGGATGCATCCGGATGTGTGAATTAGTTTTCAGAGTTGACCGTTGAAAGTGGCGTTGATGAGGAAACGTGTGGTAGTGCCCAACAGGCTTGCAGTAATGATGTTAGTGTTTAAGTGGAAAGTATACCTGATAAACTTCGTGATAAACGTGTTTGTAAAGTTTATTCACGTGTGGTGGCAATGCAAGACGATTGCTTTTGCAGTAGGTGTAAAAATCACAGTATGGCTCATTTATCGTCATAGTTGATTCCTAAAGTGTAGTAAAAACGTGGTAAACGTGTGTAGAACGTGTAGTAGTAAAGTGGGTAGTAGTCTGATGTGCCAGCTGGCACAGCTGCCACGTCAGCAAAATTTAATTATGTTGAAATGGTACCGTTGAAGTAGTTTTCAAGTGGTGGAAAGCGTAATTAGTATTTACATTATGGTTTGGTGACTTTAGAGGATGTTTAAAGTGTGTAGAATTAGTAGTCCTTGAATTTCACGCATAGAACCGCACATGGTGGTGACGGTGATAAGCTTAGTAAGCATGGTTAGTATGATAGTCTTGCGTAGGTAGAATTGGAACGCTTGAAATAGTGTTATCCTGAAGTTTTCATTGAACCGTAATATCCAGTGGATCGTTCTTAGTGCCCGTAGTAGTTTGAACATAAAATTCCGTTGGTTGATGAGTCGGCTGATCCACCGAAACGAAAACTTTACCCGTTGGATTCTGTGGAATTGTCCGAGTTGAAAGAGTAAATTAGGTTGTTTTTGGAAACAAACAGGATTGAGCCCTGTAACGGTCCATATGGGGCTCCCATCCTCTTTGCCAAAAAGAAAGATGGGGGGCTCCGTATGTGCATCGATTACAGGATGCTCAATTCCTAAACAAAGTCAGACGCTTTTCCTCTTCCCCGCATTGATGAAATGCTACAGCGTCTTGACGGTGCGGTCGTTTTTTCAAAATTAGACCTGCGTGATGGGTATCACTAGATACCTATGGCGCAGGAGGACAGGCACAAAACTGCGTTCACCTGTAGATATGGAACGTATCAGTTCACTGTGATGCCTTTTGGCCTGTCCTCCGCACCAAGCACATTTTAACGTGCTATGAATTCTTGCTTTTTTGAGTTGTTGGATCAAGGAGTTCTGTGTTATCTTGATGATCTTCTCATTTATTCTAAGTCTGTTGAAGAACACCGTTAGTTGTTAGATCGTGTGTTTAAAGTTTTGAGTGATAATAAATTATTTATCAAAGAAAGTAAATGTCACTTATTTTTGGAACATGTCAATTTTTTGGGACATATTGTTAGTAAAGATGGCGTTAGTTTAGAGCCTGGCAAAGTTTAAGCTGTCCAGGATTGGCCTGAGCCAAAGAATGTTAATTAAGTGTAGTAATTTCTTGGATTGTGTAATTACTATAGACGATTTGTCTTTAGATTCAGTGAAATTGCGGGACCTTTGACCTTGCTGACTAGGAAAGATTAGTCATTTATTTTTGAGAATGATTAGTAGTTGGCTTTTAAGCGGTTGAAAGAATGTTTGTGTTCTGCCCCGGTGTTGAAAGTGTTCAATTATAGTCTGAAAACACGTGTTGTGTGTGATGCCAGTAATTATTGTATTGGAGCTGTGTTAGAACAAAAACATAGTGACAATAAATGGCACCCGGTAGAATATTTTTCAAAGCGGTTGTCCAGTGCTGAAAGAAATTATTCAGCAACTGATCGTGAATTTGTAGCTATTAGAGAATCTTTGTCCCGTTGGCGTTAGTTTTTGATTGGAATTTCTTTTGATCTATTAACAGATCATGCTGCATTGACCTACTTGTAATCCACAGCTAGTGTCAATCGCAGAAATGCCCGTTGGCTTGATTTCCTGTCTCAATTTAAGTTCGAGATTAGTCACATTCGTGGCAGGGAGAATATTGTTGCTGATGCATTGTCTAGAGTTCCAGGTTCTGAGTAGTTGAACAATATTTTGTTGTGTAGTATGACACATACATTTGGCATATAGCATGTTGTTGATTTGCCTGGTAAAATTAGTAATGTTGAGTATG
Source organism: Halobacteriota archaeon (assembly GCA_034190245.1). GTDB lineage: Archaea > Halobacteriota > Syntropharchaeia > DAOWMC01 > DAOWMC01 > JAXHTJ01. The sequence continues at coordinate 4,434 of JAXHTJ010000144.1, forward strand.
TCTTTTAGAACAATTTTCTTACTATTCATGAAAATTAGACTTTTTTGAAAGCTATTTTAGCTGAGTAGTAGTAAGCTAATGATACTTGGTATAATGATAAAGTATCTATTGCTAAGTCTGGTAGCTCTATATTTTAGTATAGGAGCGGTATTTTGTGTAAATTGATTGGTTAGACATTTTGTCCTGTTTTACCTTCTCGCAATTCTTAGCTTGTAGAGGTAATTCTTTCAGATTTACATTGTAGTTCACTTGGTGGACATTTAGGTGTAAAGAAGTTATATAAGATTGTATCCTAGCGTTTCTTTTGGAAAGGTATACATTAGTCTTGTGTTGAATTTTGTGGTAGATGTCCTGTTTGTGCTTAGAACAAGTCTAGCACTTAGAAGCCTTCAGGGTTGTTGGAACCTTTAGAAAATCCAACTGCACCTTTTCAGCATGTCACCATGGACTTTATTATGTAATTACCAATGTCTAATGGGTATGATGGTATTTTCACTATAGTAGATCGTTTCAGTCGTTTGGTTCATTTCATACCATGTACTAGTAGTTTGACAGCAGCTGATGCAGCTAAACTGTTTTTTGATCACTGGATTTGTAAGTATGGTGTCCCAGTGAAGGTCATTAGTGATCGTGATGTTAGGTTTACTAGTAAGTTTTGGTAGGAATTATTTTAGTGTCTTGATAGTAGAGTGGCTTTGTCAAGTGGTTATCATCCTTAGACTGATGGATTATCAGAGCGTTTTAATAGATCTATAGAACAGTTGCTTAGGTGTTATTGTAGTAGTGAGTAGGAACGTTGGAGTGAGTATTTGTCCTAGTGTGAATTTGCTCTCAACTCCAGTGAAAGTGATGCTACATCTGCAGTACCCTTCTCTGTGATCTATGGCTAGATACCTAGATTGCCTTTGGATGTTTCCCTTGAGTCTTTATAGTCCCCTGCTGTCACTGATTTTGTAACTATACGTAATACCATATAAAACTAGGTCCATGATGCCCTAAAATTAGCCAAGTCCAGGATGAAAAAGCAGGCTGATAAGCATAGGCGTCCTTCTGAAGTAACTGTGGGCTGTAGGGTCTGGCTCAG
>JAXHTJ010000145.1:0-5513 GCA_034190245.1 Halobacteriota archaeon
AAGATGGTTTGGGTGGAAAGTGTGGCAAAGAAGAGAGGATAGGATTGATACTGCCGTGACTTGTACCAACATTTGGCATAATATGCTAAACCTGTTCACGGATTAATTTTGTCCCACAGCCAGATCCACCGAAAACTTTATATACTACTTTATCTACATATAATATTTAGAGGTTTACAACCTTAGGTTAACAAGTGGAGGTAATAAACAAATGGTAAAGTGGTATTGGTTTGACCCAATGGAAGAAATGAGAAGAATTGAAGACAGAATGGACAGCCTATTCAGGGAGGTCTTCGAAGATCCATATAGAAGTACCAAAAGGCTATTGCCAGGCAGGGTTAAAGAGGGACTTGTCAGAGCTGGAGACCCATATATGGACGTTCTAAAGACTGCGGAACCCTACATTGACGTAAAAGACGAAGATGGCAAACTAATGGTAAAAGCGGACATCCCCGGAGTAAAAAAGGAAGACATAGATCTGACTGTCAAAGGTGATATGCTTGAGATCACGGCAGAACGAAAAGATGAGAAGGAAGAGAAGGAGGAAGACTACATAAGAAAGGAGAGGAGATACTCTAAGTATTTCAGGACTATACGTCTTCCGACCGAGATAGATCTTGAGAAGACTGAAGCCAAGTTCAAAGACGGTGTTCTTGAACTAACTATGCCAAAAACAGAAGTGGAAGAAGACGTTAAAAAGATTGAAGTGGAGTAGGTTTTTACCTACCCCAAATTTTTATTTATGATAAAAAGTTTATTATAATCAAGTTCATATGTAGAAGATGAAAAATGGGAGGTTGGAATAAATATGGCAAAAACAATTGGGATAGATTTAGGAACGAGTAACTCGGCTGCTTCTGCCTTGATAGGTGGGAAAGCAACCATAATTCCAAGTGCTGAGGGGACGAGTATCGGTGGTAAAGCGTTCCCGTCATATGTTGCATTTACAAAAGATGGTCAGAGATTGGTTGGAGAACCGGCAAGGAGGCAAGCTGTAACCAATCCTGAAGGTACCGTGATGACCATAAAGCGGAAGATGGGTACCGATTATAAAGTTAATATTCTTGGCGAGAGCTACACGCCCCAGCAGATATCTGCCTTTATCCTGCAGAAGGTGAAGGCTGATGCTGAGGCATTTTTGGGTGACACGGTTGATAAAGCAGTTATAACCGTTCCAGCATACTTTAATGATAATCAGAGGACTGCCACAAAAGATGCCGGTGCAATTGCTGGTCTGGAAGTTATTCGTATAATCAACGAACCGACGGCTGCTGCTCTGGCGTATGGTATAGATAAAAGCGAGTCAGAGCAGGAGATACTGGTCTTTGACTTCGGTGGTGGTACACTAGATGTGACAATAATGGAGTTCAGCGAAGGTGTCTTTGAGGTGAAATCCACCAGTGGTGATACCCAACTCGGTGGTACTGATATGGACAACTCAATCGTCGACCATATCGCCGAGGAGTTCAGAAAGGAGACTGGAATTGATCTAAAACAGGATAACATGGCCGAACAGAGATTGAGAGAAGCAAGCGAAAAGGCCAAGATTGAACTCTCCAACGTTCTGGAGACCGATATAAACCTGCCGTTCATCACCGCCGATGCATCCGGCCCAAAACACCTAACTAGGAAGCTGACGAGAGCAAAAATTGAAGAACTCGTCCGCCCGATTGTTGATAAAACAAAAGGCCCGATAGATCAGGCACTTAAAGATGCCAAGATGTCTCCAAAGGACGTTACAAAGATAATATTTGTCGGTGGGCCTACAAGGATGCCTATTGTCCAGAAGTTTGTTGAGGACTTCATAGGTGTCACTGGAGAGCGCGGGGTTGATCCGATGGAATGTGTAGCTATGGGAGCTGCAATCCAGGGAGGAGTGCTATCCGGGGAAGTTAAGGATATGGTACTCCTCGACGTCACACCATTAACACTGGGAATTGAAACACTTGGTGCCGTCTTCACCAAGTTGATTGAACGGAATACTACAATACCGACGAAGAAGAGCGAGATATTCAGCACGGCAGCAGACAGTCAAACGAGTGTCGAGATCCATGTGCTACAGGGTGAACGCCCGATGGCTGCGGATAACACTACACTCGGCAAATTCAATCTGACCGGGATACCGCCCGCACCGAGAGGTGTTCCCCAGATAGAGGTTACATTTGATATCGACGCAAACGGTATAATGAATGTTTCTGCACAGGACAAGGCAACGGGAAACAAGCAGAATATCACAATTACAGCTTCCTCAAAACTCTCTCAAGAAGAGATCGACAGGATGGTAAATGAAGCTAAGAAATTCGAAGATGAAGACAAACGTCGAAAAGAGACGATTGAGACCAAGAATCAGGCCGAGCAACTTATTTACACGGCAGAGAAGACGCTTAATGAACTCGGGGAGAAGGCCACAAATGAAGACAGGACAGGTGTCGAAGGGGTTACCTCGAGACTGAGGGATGCGATAAATAACGATGATACTCAGGCAATGAAATCAGGTATAGATGAGCTGACTCAAGTACTCCATAAACTATCTGAAAAGATCTATCAACAGACAGGAGGACAACAGCAACAGTACCAGCAGTACACAGGACCAACCGGTGAAGGAGCTGCTGGTGGTGGGGGCCCTGTCGATGAAGAGGATAGCGTAGACGCTGAATATGAGATAGTAGATGATGAGTAAGTTTTAGGGCTTCAATAGGGGATCATTATTATAATTTATCGGATGTGTGTAGATTAGTCGGTGATATAAATGAGGCTTGATAAGCTAACAATAAAGGCACAAGATGCGATACAAGAGGCTAAAAATATCGCCGATAAAAGTAGCCATCAGCAGATCGATGTTGAGCATCTTCTTCTGGCTCTGATAGAGCAACCTGAGGGAGTTGTTGTTCCGATACTTCAGAAGATAGGTGTCAATATAGGCCAGATGAAGAATGCAATTAATGATCATCTCACTTCCTTGCCACAAGTTCGTGGCGGTGGTATCGATCAGCTATATCTGACACCAAGGCTGAATAAAGTACTCGAAAATGCCTGGGACGAAGCTCAGAATATGAAGGATGAGTATCTGAGCACCGAGCATATGCTACTTGCCATCTCAGAAGATAAGGATGCGCGGGTATTAAAAAATCTGGGCATTTCCAAAGATGCCATATATAACGCGCTGATGAGTGTAAGGGGTCGGCAGAGGATTGTTGATCAGAACCCAGAGGATAAATATCAAGCTCTCGACAGGTACACGAGAGACCTTACAGATCTCGCAAGAAAAGGAAGGTTAGATCCGGTGATCGGTAGAAACGATGAGATACGCAGGGTTATGCAGGTTCTATCGAGAAGGACAAAGAATAATCCTGTTCTAATTGGAGAGCCAGGTGTTGGTAAAACCGCTATTGCCGAGGGCCTGGCTCAGAGGATTGTGGATGGAGATATTCCTGAGACCCTTAAAGATAAACGTGTTGTAGCTCTTGATATGGGTGCTCTAGTTGCAGGATCCAAGTTCAGGGGGGAGTTCGAGGACCGTCTCAAAGCCGTCTTGAAGGAGATAGACGAAGCTGAAGGGCAGATTGTGCTCTTCATCGATGAGCTTCATACGATCGTGGGCGCCGGAGCAGCGGAGGGTGCCATAGATGCATCAAATATGTTGAAACCGGCACTCGCAAGGGGTGAACTCAGGTGTGTTGGTGCCACAACTATCGATGAATACCGCAAGTACATCGAGAAAGACGCTGCGCTTGAACGCAGGTTCCAGCCAATACTCGTTCAAGAGCCCTCTGTAGAGGACACAATCTCAATTCTGAGGGGGATAAAAGAGAAGTATGAACTTCACCATGGGGTGAGGATTCAAGACTCTGCGATAATTGCTGCTGCCGTTCTATCGAACAGATACATATCAGACAGATTTCTGCCGGATAAGGCGATAGATTCGATAGACGAGGCTGCCTCAAAACTGAGAATCGAGATAGACAGCATGCCAGCCGAGATCGATGAGATAGAGAGGAATATCAGGCAGCTCGAGATCGAGGCACAGGCACTAAAGCGTGAGAAGGATAAGCAATCCAAAGAGAGGCGTGGTAAGATAGAGAAGGAGATATCAGATCTGAATGAGGAAGGAAACAGGCTGAAGACGAGATGGCTAAATGAGAAAGAGTTAATACAGAATATTAGAGATATAAAATCGAAGATTGATGAGGCCAAAATCGAGGAACAGCAGGCTGAGAGGAGCGGTGATCTCGAGAGGGTTGCAAAGATAAGGTATGGAGCGATAGTCGATCTTCAGAAGGGGCTCGAAGAGAATAACGCAAAACTTCAGGAGATCCAGAAAGACCAGATGATGCTGAAAGAGGAGGTCGAGGAAGAGGAGATTGCAGAAGTAGTTGCGAAGTGGTCCGGTGTTCCGGTATCAAAGATGCTTGAGGGCGAAACAAAGAAACTGCTCAACATGGACGAGAGACTCAAGAAACGGGTGGTTGGTCAGGATGAGGCAATAGAGCTCATTGCTAGTGCAATAAGAAGGGCAAGAGCTGGCCTCTCCGATCCGAACAGGCCAATCGGCTCTTTCCTTTTTATGGGTCCGACTGGTGTCGGAAAAACGGAACTGGCAAAGGCTCTGGCTGAATTTCTATTCGATGATGAGAGGGCAATGATCAGGGTCGATATGTCTGAGTTCATGGAGAAGCACTCGATATCGAGGCTTATCGGTGCGCCACCCGGTTACGTCGGCTACGACGAAGGTGGGTATTTAACAGAGGCAGTCAGGACAAAACAGTATGCAGTAGTCCTCTTCGATGAGATCGAGAAGGCCCATAATGACGTCTTCAATCTGCTCTTACAGATCCTTGATGATGGGAGACTTACTGACGGACATGGGCGTACTGTGAACTTCAAGAATACGCTCATTATAATGACCTCAAACATTGTAAGCCAGGAAGTATGGGAGTTCGGCGGAGACAAAGAGAAGCTAAAAGAGATGGTTATGGAAGCCCTTAAGATGCGATTTAGACCAGAGTTTTTAAATAGGATCGATGAGAGGATAATCTTCAATCTGCTAGGCTTCGAGGATATCAAGAGGATAGTCGGCATTCAGATCGGATATCTACAGGATAGACTCACTGAGAAGCGGATAAAAATAGAGGTTACGGATGCTGCAAAGGAGCTTCTTGCAAAGGAGGGATTCGATCCCACATTCGGTGCAAGACCCATCAAACGAGCAATCCAGAGGTTGGTTCAGGACCCGCTATCAGTCAGTATACTAAATGGTGATTTTACCGAGGGTGACACTGTGAATGTGGATGCCAGGGATGGAAAGATTGTTTTTGGGTAGATAGTCTCATCCAGAAGGTTATATAAATACGATATAAGGAAGATATACATACATCTCATCGAGGTGGTATCATCAACTTCTGGAAAGAAGATGAAGTCAGCGAGTATGATGAAAAGCAGAAGATGAACGTCGAGTATAAGGACGAACTTCTAGAAAATATCGTGAGGATCACTCAGTTTTTTGCTAAAACCCA
>JAXHTJ010000146.1:0-5317 GCA_034190245.1 Halobacteriota archaeon
CAATGTAAGACATGGTTAATAGTAATAACGAGGATTATATGTAAATTTATCGGTGGTTTTAGTAATCGGAAGGCGCTTTTGATGAATTATCGTTACTAATTTGGCGGGAGTTTAGGTTAGATGAAAGTAATGGTAATAGTGTGGACGTGGTTAAAATTGTTCTAATAGCATTTGGACTCTTCAAACATTGGGACGATCACTTTTGAATCTCTTCTGTCCACCCGAATATATATTCATCCTCTTTGCCCGGACAAAACCAACAATTGTAAGGCCGGTCTTATCTGCTATGTCTATAGCCAGACTAGTGGTGGCTCCCATTGATGCGATGATCGGAATATTTACCACAGCGCACTTAAACGCCATCTCTGATGATATTCGTCCAGTGGTTACCACAAATGTATCTGAAAAGTCACATCCTTCGGTTAAAGCATACCCAATGACCTTATCAAGAGCATTGTGCCTTCCGATGTCCTCTGCTTTGCAGATCAGCGACTCAGAGTTGAATAGCCCACAAGAATGTATCCCATGGGTTCCTTTGTGTATTTCTGACGTAAAAACTGTTTTTATGGCATTAAATATGCATTCTTCGGAAATTTTAAGCTTGGATTCTATCTTCGGAAGCTTGGATTCGTCCAGAAAGCTTGTACCCCCTCCACACCCACTCACAATTGTTTTTCTGGCTATTAAAACCTGCAAGGGGCTTTTTGTCAGCACTTTGGCATTATTTCCTTGAATCTGCATGGACTCGATCTCGCCAAGTTCCTTAATGATTCCTTCAGAGAAGAGGTGACCAATAACAAACTCTTTCTTCATTTGAGGGCTTATCATGGCGGTTGCGTAGTTTCGACCGTTTATAAAAATGGAAAGGGCCGTCTCTTTAACAACCCGGTCTATAAATTCTCTTGTACCTTTTTCTGCGTCAATTTTCAGACATTCGACCTCTTTTTGCATCTTCTCAAACCAAACTCCTGCTTATATCTTCCACAGTTTCCAAGAGCTTCTCCACCTCATCTTCGGTATTATAAAGGTACAAAGAAGCCCTAACGGAGCCATCCAATCCGAGTTCCTTTATAAGGGGCATACAGCAATGATGGCCGGATCTGACCATTATATCTGACATTTCATCAAGGATTAAAGCGACATCGTGAGAATTAATTCCTTTGATATTGAACGAGACTGTTCCAACCCTCTTCTTCGGTTCCAACGGGCCGTATATATCCAAATTATCAATATCTGATAGCCCTTCTATCAGTCTCTTTGTCAATACTACCTCGTGCTCTCTTACCTCTTCCATACCGACCTCTTTTAAGTAGTCAACGGCTTTTCCCAGGCCGATAACACCTGCAATGTTTGGAGTTCCACCTTCGAACCTTTCATAACCATCTGTTAGTGTATAATTCTCAAGTGATACATCGGTGATCGTTCCACCACCTAGGAATAGCGGTTCAACATCTTCAAATAATGATTCTTTGATGAAGAGAACACCTGTTCCAGTAGGACCCAGCATCTTATGTCCGGAAAAGGAGAGGAAGTCGCAATCAAGTTCCTTAACATCAATTGGCATATGAGGGACCGATTGCGCACCATCTACCAGAAGCATTGCATCATTCTCCCTGCATATCTTCGCTATCTCTCTGATTGGAGAGATCGAGCCGAGAACATTTGAGGCATGTGTCAGGGCAACAAGTTTTGTCCTTCTTCCGATCACACGTTCAAAATCCGTAAGATTGAGTACACCATCCTGATCTGGTTTAATGACCTCAAGATCAACCCCAACATCTTTCAATCTCATAAAGGGCATGTAGTTTGAATGGTGTTCCATCACGGATGTTACGACAATATCTCCTCTCTTCCAGTCCAATCCAGAGGCGATGATGTTTATCCCTTCCGTTGTGTTCTTTGTGAAGATGATCTCATTGGATCTGGCATTGATAAAACCTGCCACTTTTTCATGGGCCTCATCATAGCGCTGAGTTGCAACCTGTGACAACCTATAGACTCCTCTACCAACGTTTGAGTTGTATTTTCGATAGTAATCTAAAATGGAGTTTATGACGGGCTCAGGAGTGAGGCTGGTGGCAGCGCTGTCCATGTATATTATGCCCTCCGAAAGTATGGGGTAATCCTCTCTGAGTGCTTTTACGTTCATAATACCTCGTCCATGCTTCCGCTTCTATACCCTTCTAGATCCAGAGTTATATAGCTAAATCCGATCTCTTTTAGCGATAGAATAATGCGCTCTTTAAGCATAAATAGCTCTTCCATATCCTCTTGAAGTACTTCGATACGTGCAATATTTCCATGAATCCTCACCCTGTATTGATGAAGACCAAGAGTCCTCAGTACTCCCTCCGCATCTTCTATCATCTTCAGTTTCTCCTTCGTAATAGGGTCTCCATACGGTATCCTTGATGATAAACACGCCATTGATGGTTTATCCCATGACGGTAATCCGACTTCTCTTGCAAAGGCACGGACCTCGGATTTTGTAATGCCCACTTCCACAAACGGGTGCCAGATACCTTCTTCGCTACATGCAACAATTCCTGGGCGATGTTCATCGAAGTCAGATATGTTGACGCCATAAGCTATCGTCTCTATCCCCTCCTGGGCCGCAAGCTCCTTCAAAAATCTGGAAGACTCTTTTTTACAGTGATAACACCTATCAGGAGGGTTCTTTGTAAACTTAACATTTTCTAACTCGGAAAACTGAACTACCTTGTGAAGGATACCGATACCGTATGCAATATCCTTTGCATCTTCAAGTTCGTTTCTTGGAAGTGTTACGGTGTCCAGAGTCACTGCAAGCGCATTATCACCCAGAACATTATAAGCAACTTTTGCCAGAAGTCCACTATCAACACCACCTGAGAATGCTACGAGTATCTTTCCCTTCCTTACAATCTCTTCTCTGAGTCTCTCGAGTTTGTCCATTATAGGTTATTTAAGCGAAGGATAATTAAAAAATCCTTCGTAACGAACTTTTTAAAAAGCCTATAAGAAAGGAAGGATTTTAATATACCTGACAAAGTTAATAAGGTAACATTATGACGAGATCGAAGCTGACAAGAAATCTTGGATTTTGGGATGCATTGATGCTGGGCATCGGCACCATGATCGGTGCAGGTATCTTCATCCTCCCTTCAATAGCTGCAAAGCGTGCAGGCCCTGCTTCGGCCATCTCATATCTCATCGGCGGTCTTATTGCAATTCTTACTGCGCTCAGTATCTCTGAGCTTGCCTCAGGAATGCCCAAAGCAGGCGGTAGCTATTATTTTATTAACCGCTCCCTTGGTCCTTTTTTTGGGACCATAACCGGCATCGGTATGTGGTTGGGCCTAATCTTCGCCTCAGCCTTCTACATGATAGGTTTCGAATACTATCTCTCCAATTTGGTGCCGTTTGGACCAAGAGAGATTGCTATCGGGATGACTATTATTATGATCATCATAAACTTACATGGGACAAAAGGGGCGGGTAATTTCCAGAAGGTCAGTGTGATCATCCTCCTTGGGATACTCGTCACCTTCATAGCCGTAAATGCCCTCGACGTAAAGACCGGCAATCTTGAACCTTTCGCTCCTGAGGGGTGGGGGGCCGTGGTAGGGCTGGCAGGCACTCTCTTCATCGGCTTCATGGGATTTGAGGTCATTGCCACGGTTGCTGAGGAGATAAAGGATCCACGAAAAAATCTGTGGAGGGCTATGATAGCGTCAGTGGTTATTGTTACCATAATTTATATGATCATAATGATAGTGGCAATCGGGGGAGTGGGACAGGAAGAACTGGGTTTGCAGGATACGCCTATATCCTATGCTGCAAGGAATGGGCCATTGGGTGACGTCGGATGGGTACTTATGACCATAGCAGCGATTCTCGCTACCGTGTCTTCGGCCAATGCCAGTATTCTCTCAGCTTCCCGTATCAGCTTCGCCATGGGAAAAGACCGTATTCTGCATCCGTGGTTAAATGAGATACATAAGAAATTCATGACCCCTTCCAATTCAATAGCCATCACAGGTACACTCATACTTGCATTCCAGATCTTCGGGAAAGTGGTGCTGCTTGCGGAAATTGCTGGTTTTATGTTCCTTTTGACCTTCTTTCTCATCCATATATGTGTGTGGGTTCTCAGGCGTACCGACCCGGAATGGTATAAACCGAGTTTCAGCTCACCCTTTTTTCCACTCGTCCAGATTATAGGAAGTTCGGCCTGCCTCATACTCATAGCCCAGATGGATATACTTTCTCAGGCAGTGGGCGGTCTCATGGTATTAGTAGCCATTCTGTGGTACGTGGGGTGGTCCAGCCGGAAATCCAGGGTAGAGGGTGAAGTTAAGAAGGTCTTTGATGAGATCAGACTGGAGGAGGCAAAAAAGGTCATCCACGCCGAGGAGGAGGTGACTAAAAAGATACTTGTTCCCTTCACCAACCTGCTTTATGAACGGATAAAGATAAGGATAGCGGCAGCACTTGCAACTGAAAAGGGTACCATGGTCAGACTCAATGTGGTAACCATACCGTATCAGGTCCCGTTGGAAAGTGCTCTTTCTTACATTGATGCGGAAAAAATCAAACTTATGGACGAGATAAAGAAACTGGACGAAAAGGTGGAGGTAAATAAAGAATACAAGCAAATTATAGCTCACAGTGCACCAGACGCTATTATGAAAGTGGCAAAGGAGGATAACTGCGAGCTTATACTACTGGGAAGATACATGACACGACTGTCCACTACAAGGATCAAGGAGACCTTGGCTGGCTATGTGCTACATAGGGCCAATACGGATATCGGTGTGCTTTCGATGAATGCGGAATGCATCGCAAAGGTGAGGAAACGGCGTGGTCTTGATACAAAAAAGGGAGGAAAAGCCAGTGACAAACTGCCCCGCATCAAAAAAATTCTTGTGCCCTATGATGATAATTATCACACCCCATTGGCGCTGGAGTTCGCCCGCAAGATCGGCATCTTTGAAGAAGCAACGGTCACGCTGTTCAAGGTCAGTTTCAAGAAGGACATTGAAGAAAATAAGGAGAAGATGGAAAGGATCATGAAGGACTTCTCCGTGGAGGGTTTCAAGTTGAAGCCAAAAATTGTGACTGCCATGTCACCTGCCAAGGAGATAATCGCCGCCTCTGAGGAGTACGATCTGATCATAATGGGAGCATCTAAAAGTTGGGTGCTCAACAAGTTCCTATTCGGTTCCATACCAGACAGGGTCATGGCCGAGGCCTCGTGTCCGGTCTTCTTCGCCAAAAAGAGGGAATCTAAGGCATTTTCCGCATTGAAGGGGAGATTTTTTTAAGAGTTTGGGGG
>JAXHTJ010000147.1:0-5315 GCA_034190245.1 Halobacteriota archaeon
TTGAAGAACATCACATCGTCGAAGGTTATAACACTGTCAGTACCGGGAGCAACACCACTGGTCAACCATCGCTGTCCCATCGGTATGCCCACCTCTCTATTGTAGGATGGTATACCTCTTTCGAGTGCTATTCTCTTTCCCCATTCCGTAAACTCCACCTTGGTTCTGCACTGCTGAAGTCCTCCTCTCTTGTACATCTGGCGATCTACGGAATCCATCGGATCGGTATCCTCGCCAAATAGCATCTTCATGTGTTTGTATGTACTGCCTGCCCTCTCTCTTGGTAGTATCTTTTCTTTTGCCTTTGTAGGATCTATCTTAGCCATAATTTATCATCTCTACTCTTTGTTATCCTGTCCTTTGAACCATCCACCAGGCGGTATATTTTTTACAGGGCGTTCACCTTCTCTGTACCATTCAGGATGTTCCTTAGAACCATGGATACCGATCGTGCCAGCTGGCACAGTTGGAACGTCGGCATACCACTCAGGTCTAACCAGTGCATGCCCATTCTCACACTCATAGATATAATAGGGAACCTCATTTCCTTCTCCAGTACGTCCTCCCCTGATATCTTTTGATCCACGAAGTTGCCCGATCGTCTCCTCTGATGATATTATCGGTTCTCTCCTGATTATCTTACCATTGCATGGCGGTCGTTTATATAGAGTCGTCTCATAAAATACAGGACATCTCGTCTCTTTTACTTCACTCATCTTTTACTCCTCAATTTCCAAGTCCTTTAATATCTGTCAACCACTCTGGATGTTCTTCTCTTGCTTTTTTAACCTCTTTATTCGCATCCTCAACGAGGAGGATTGACTTTTCCGGAAGCGGATAATCGGTTGGATCTCTAATGTGCCCTTCCTGTCCGTATGCCCTCTTTGACTGTATGAAGCTGCTGGGGTACCTGATCCTGTCCATACCAAATACTACATACGAGTTATGACTCTCTTCTGGCGCAGCCGGGATCTTCTCCTGACCGATCACTTCCATCGTCGTCTCCAGATGTGTCAGATTGTACCTGGTCATATACCAGTTGACCCCGGTCATAACTCCCACGAACCTTGAGACTACCGTATCCAAAGGTAACTGCAACATCAGTTCCATTAAGCTTGGATATGGGACCCAGGCAAGGTAAGGTCTACCCGCTGTTCCCTCGTCTCCCCTTAGTGCAGGTCCGATACAACCCAATAGCGATTTCACAAAATCCCAGACGCTTCTACAGACACTCTGGCAATCAGGAATGCAAAAGGGTTGAAATGCAAAAGGAACCATTGGCGTATCAGCAAACTCGGGGGTTCTTTCATTTCTTATATCCATCAGTATGTCCGCTACCATCAGACATCCTTCATGTGGGGGTCTCTGAACGCAGAGGTATTTGAACATCTCACCCGTTCTCATATGCCTCCTATTCAGTATCTCTTCCGCATTCTCATACCAGAGATAAATACTGGATACTTGCACCCCATCTTCATAATGCCAGTTAATGAGGCAGGGACTCTGCTCCAGAGTGAACGTGTCCATAGCATGGTAGAACGTGTCATTGGAATTTCCAAGCAGCATAGTTACTATTGCTGGCCCCAATCTGACAGGCATATTGAATATTGGTGGCTGGAATCCATAGGAAGTGAACATATCCTCTGCCAGTACCTCGTCCATGGAGACTATCTCTTCTACTGCCCCTATATCACTCGCTGCTGATACATCTTCCTCTTCAGCATCTGATAGCTTGCCAGTCAACTTCTCCAATTTCTCGGCCTCTTTAGCCAGTTCGCCTTTAATAAACATATCTGCCGCCATGGTATTCTCATTGAGCCTTGCGGTCCATTCTTGATAAGATTCATAGCTTAGGTATTCATTCAGTGCCTGTGTATACTTTATTGGCTCTTCATGATTATCATCACCAGGCCTACCAAGCCAACAGGCACTGTACAGTTGCCTGAACGGAGGACAATACACAAAATCGTCTTGATATGGTCTTCTTTTCATCGTCATTTTTTCATTACCTCTTCAGTGAAGTTTATTTATTTCGTCTGTAAGCTCGGGGTTGAAGCCGGATAATACCCTGTTTGCTATATATCTGCTTAGAACCGCATGGACCTCGGTCCTGGCACCAAAAGGCGCTGCATCCCATCTGTACGTAACATCGTCTCTTCTCGATTCCCTCTCTGTCAACGGTCTTCCCACCGAGATTGGTAAATCTAACACATATGCATGTTGATTTTTGGTGTATACAACCTCTCCAGTCTCCTCTTCCAATTTATACCTTCTACGAGCATCGAACATCAATCCCTCTTCACTAAGCCGTAGAGATGATCCGTGAACCGTTATACCTCTGATTGCCGTTCTCGCCGGATTGAATACTTCTGTCTCCAAAAGTTGCTTGGATGTCGCTTCAAGATCGCGTTCTCTCATCTCTAAAAGGTGTCTGGAGGAGTATACAACCGTATCTATTCCCCTGTACCTGCTCAGATACATCCGTGTTCTCAGCCACGGTGCTATCGGAGGATAGTAAACAGAGTCTGTGAACTGGATAAAACGAATACGATCTCCAGCTCTTGCCCCGGGTGTCGGATCAACGACCTCCTTAATCGGGTCATATTTCTCCACGAGCTCATCCAAGGGGGGATGAACACTCACGTATGACTCTCCAGTAAGCCTATGTCCGAGAAGCAGTACGAGATTATCATCAGGAATGGCTCTGAACTTAACCAACCTTCTCGATTTATCGCACAACTTTCTTCTTCTTTCCGAGACTTTATCGGACCCAGGATAATACTGAATTTTGTATTCATCAAAATCTTTTATTTTCTCTGATGCTTTAGCAAACTCGTATTTGAATTCTTCAACTTTTTCTACTTTCTCTGACATTTTAACCATACCTTATTTCACCTTTAATTTCTTCAGCCGCTTCTGCCACTCCCTCCATGGGATTCTTAAAGATAGGTAAATGATCTGCAAGTATATAGTAAAGACCCGATGTAGTCGATGGCTTGAAGATCTGAGTTCCTGCATCTAGGCACATTGCCGCGGTTGCACATGGTGTTACAAAACCCGAGTTCGACCTCGTGATTACATGCTCTAAAGTAAATGCACCAGGTCCGGCACCACCATATATGCCGTGGGTATAGAACTGATAACCAACTCCCGTACCCATTGTTCTTCCAGAATCGGGATCTGGAAGCCCACCTGACTCAAACGCCAGCATATCCGGGAAGTATGCCAGAGCCGTAATCCCTGTTGGAGCTGATCTGGCTGCACCAGCATTGATTATTGTAGCAGCGAGTAAACCAGCACACGCATATGCATTCCATGTAGGATTATCGCTAGTCTTCCACAGGATGTAACCAGAAGGCTGAACGTACGGATATTTATTTTCTGGCTTCACGATGACCCCATCCTCATATGCCCTCCTCATCAGGCTGGCTATCACATCGTGTACTGTCCCATCATGATTTTCTTTAACCAGATCCAAAACAAGATTATTTGCATTGAATCCTTGATAAGCAGCTGCCAGGAGTTGGTTTCGCTCGTACCAACCGATGCAGTCGCCAATCTCATACTCCGCACCCTGCTCAAGCATTGTTGCAAGAGATACAGCATGGAGTGTTCTGTTGTTTGCGAGTGCAACTAAATGGTTGATCATAATGGATTCCAATCCTGTACCGAAACCTTCAAGATTTGTCGGATATTTGAGCAGTGGTGTAACAGGATTTCCCGGTTGTGGGGAGGTTGTTTGTGGATATCTCCCCTGCAGACAATTCTTTAAAAAAGCGAGTTTGTAGGGGCTCTCAAGCGGGTATAGGTCGGCCATCTTTGCGATTATTTGGCCAAGCGCAACACACACCATTGTGAAAGCGGGGGAATAATCTGCTGATATTCTGAGGATCTTTTCTGAGATCTGGGTGACAATCGTATTCCCTTCCTCAAACATTAGTATTTTGGTATCATCTCCCTCCTTCACCTGTATCAGTTTCTTAAGCTCCTTTGCGATATCTTCCGCATTCTCGACCAGGCTAACTTTAAAACCGTACCAGGGCATCTTGACTTCATCTTGACCCACAAGAGTTGCCCAGCCAGCTCTGCCTTCGTCCAGTATAATCTCTAGCTTCTTCAAATCGATTATAACCGTTTTCTTCATGGCAACATACATATCCTGCATGTATGGGTTCCTTAGTGGACTGAGTGCCTCTATGGGTACATCTTCTGCGAGTACTTTACCCTCATCACTATATAGATCAACTGTATCCTCAAATTTCATTACTCGTCCTCCTAACTAAAGAATGAATACTCATAATGAATGTACCAACCATTATATTAACAGTTTCGGCTCTATCTACTTCCATTTTATAATCATGCGTTATCTCCATTATTCACCTCAAATTTTTCCCTTTTTGACATATTTACATAGTTTTATTTAACATATTAACATTTTATCCTATATAAATATATCTTTATCACATGTCAGGACTGATAGATACTATAGTTAAAAAAACGCCATTATGAGACTTATTGAGAATTTATTGTCACTAATATTAGAGTGAATCGTATGATACAAGCTAACTAAAGGAAAAACCGAAATTCCAAATGTTATCCTGTTAATTCTGAAATACTCAGTTCATCTATCCGACCAACCACTCTTGATGTTCCTCTCTTGCCATTTCGATCTGATCGTTTGCAACAGCCACGGGAGCTATCATCTTCTGAGGGCAGGGATACTCGGTTGGCTCCCTGCACATTGCCTCCTGGCCATAAACATATTTTGACTGCTTGAAGCTGGAGGGATAAGCAATTTTATCCATTCCATATTTTACGCTTGACCCTGTGCTTTCAGTAGATGTGGGTGGGATCATCTTTTCACCAAATACCTCATGGGAAGTTTCTAAGTGTGAAATGGTGTAATTTGACATCCAAAGGTCTTTACATGCTACCGTCCCCAGGAGCCCTTGCGGGACAATTTCGACTGGCATCTGCAGTGTCATAGCGTACAGATCTGGAAAAGGTGAGAGGCAGGTGTACGATTGATATGGGAATCCTATCTGAGTACATATATAAGAATTAACCTCCCCCCTCCACCCACCACACCAAAATCCACCCATCATCTTGCCCCGTTTAACACATACCCACTAAATTAATCCCCCCACCTAAAAGTACATTCTAAAACATATTAAATTTGATATATACCAAATTCAAAACCTTAAAAATCAAATAGGAGGAATTATAAACTTCCTTCAGGTGATATATTGAATATCCCACTCTATGTAGACGAACGGAATATCAAATGGGAATTGTTAGGCGAAATACTTAAGATT